>DATIKP010000084.1 GCA_035477455.1 Atribacteraceae bacterium | reverse complement strand
AGTGAATAAAAAGGTTTATCGCGGGTCAGTTTCACGAGTTTCGCCGAATGGGGGGATTTCCGTACAAAGATACGGTCGTTTTTCCCGATCCGGTATCCCCGGTCCCCATCCACGGTGACCATGGTACCCTCCTTGCTCGATTCAAGGACCACTTCCACGGTGGCCGTCGGTAAAGCGATGATCGAGCGGGCATAGAGAGTATGTGCGCAAATCGGGGTGATTACAAACAGTTCGAGCTCGGGAAAAACGACCGGCCCTCCAGCGGACAACGAATAGGCCGTCGACCCGGTTGAAGTGGCTACAATGAGTCCGTCGGCTGGGAAAGAAGCCAGATATTCACCATCGACATGGGTCGAGAGACGAATCATTTGGGCAAAAGGACCCCGATAGATTACGACGTCATTCAGGGCACAATCGTGGATCTCGCCGTCTTCACCGGACCGGCTGATTCGGCAGTCGATGAGCATCCGGTTTTCCAGGGTGTAATGTCCATTGCAGATGTCCAGAATCACCGTATCCAACTCTTCAATGCTTACAGCAGCCAGAAAACCCAGGCCACCGAGGTCGACACCCAAGAGTGGAACGCCGTGAGGAGAATAGGAATGAGAGGCGGATAGAAAGGTGCCATCCCCGCCCATGACCAAAACCAGGTCGGGGATGCTCCGTGGGTCAAGTACCTCATCGGCGAAAACCGTACGGTGCGTGATCCCCAGATCCGAGATGCGGCGGCCGAGCTCCCACGATTTTCGGCGTATGATCTCGGTGTTCTTTTTGATAAAGATATCAATACTTTCCGGTTTTTTCGAAAGCATGGCTCATCCGTTCTACCAGGTACGTTCCTTGAGTTTTTCTGGGCATTACTCCAGTCCGAAGGAACACCAGGCCTGTTCCACGACCTCCCCTATTATATCTCGATGATCCGTTTTAGTAAAAATTCCTGATCTCTTTCTCCAGTAACCGAGAAATTCAATGTTGCCTTTCGGACCACGTAACGGTGAAAAGGTCAATCCCTGCAACGCCAGATTGTATTCTTCTGCATGTTCGATAACCTTCTGCAAGGTCAGACGATGGGTTTGCTTCTTTTTCACCACGCCACCCCTGTCCACCAGGTCTCTCCCCGCTTCAAACTGTGGTTTGATCAGAGCAATGGTCGATCCGTCCGGCTTCACGAGTACCGTAACGGTACTCCACAGGAGGTTTAAAGAGATGAAAGAAACGTCGATGGTCAATCCATCCACCGTTTGGCCCAGCAGGTCCGGTTTCAGGAATCGGGCGTTGGTTTTTTCCAGAAGGACGACCCGGGGATCCCGCCGGATTCTCTCGTGGAGAATACCCGACCCCACGTCGACGGCGAAAACCCTCCGGGCTCCGTGTTGTAACAAACAATCAGTGAATCCACCGGTGGAAGCTCCGATATCGGCGTACACCAGACCGGTGGGGTCTTCGTTGAATATCCGGAGGGCCTTTTCGAGTTTTTCACCGCCCCGGCTGACGTAGCGGGGGCTTTCCTTGACGATAACCCGGCTCCAAGAAGCCACGGGAGACGAGGGCTTTAGAATACCTCTAATTGGTTCGAGAACGACGGAACCGGCCAAAATCAGCCTTTTCGCCTGTTCACGGCTCTCACATAATCCCTGCTCAACCAGGTATTCATCCAGTCTGGTTTTTTTCATACCCTTGCAATCCAACTTTAACACTGACCCATGTTTGGGAATTCTGTCGATCAATGGTTCCGTTCGACGATAAAGGCTGCGATGGCAAGAAGGTTGTCCAGGGGGCGATCCAGGGCGGAAACGACGGACAGGGCCTCCCGATAGGTTTTATCGAGAAACTCCCGAGTCCGGTCCGTCCCGAACAAGCGGACCAGGGTGGCTTTCTGCTGAACCAGGTCTTTCCCAGCGGTCTTTCCCAGTCGCTTACTTGGCTGGGATATATCCAACAAGTCGTCCACCATTTGGAAACATTCACCCAAAAACAGTCCGAAACGACTGAGTACCTCTTTCTCACCTGGGGAACAACCGCCGGCTACCGCCGCACAGAGGATGGGCGCCTGGATAAAGCCGGCTGTTTTCATTCGGTAGATCCGCCGTACTTCATCCCAAGATGCCTGCCGTCCTTCGTTTTCGATATCGAACACCTGCCCGCCGACCATGCCTGCCGATCCCAGTGCCTCAAGGAGAATACCCACTATTTCCCAGCCTTTTTCCAGACCGAAACGACCGGTGAAATTCTGGTCGGTAACGATCAGCCGCAACCCGTCCACCAGGAGGGCATCACCGGCCAACACCCCCATGCCTTCATTATAAGCTCGGTGTAAACTCGGTTTCCCGCGGCGGAAATCGTCATTGTCAATGCTCGGTAAATCATCATGCACCAAGGAAAAAGAATGGATCATTTCAATCGCGGCAGCCAAGGGTAGGAGGTTTTCCAAAGTGATGGAAAACGCCTCACCGGTAGCGAACAGAAGCGAAGCCCGGATCTTCTTCCCCCCTTTCAAAACACCGTAACGCATGGCCTCAATCAGCCTGGAGGGAGCCGCTGGTTCGTTGAGGTGCCGGTCGAGGAAGTCATCGACAAAATCCGCATTTTTATCTAAATACTCAGTGATGGACATCTTCTTCCCCGGTTTTATCTCTTAGCGTCTCTCGTTCTTCGTGCATCGTCGTGCGGGCCACCCGGCCAAGGACTCCGTTGATGAACCTTCCGGAATCCTCACTTCCGAACTTTTTTCCGAGTATCACCGCTTCATTGATGGCTACCTTGAGTGATATTTCCGGGAGAAAAAAAATTTCGAAAACCGCAATACGCAAGATATTCCGGTCTATCGCAGGCATCCTCGGCAGGGTCCATCCCTCGGTATACGCGGTAAGTATCCGGTCGATCGAGGTAAGCTGGTCAGCGACGCCGCTCGTCAATCGGTAAAAGAACGAACGGTCGTCCTCGGACCAGATTTCAGGTAGATCCATCCGGAGGAAAATTTCTCGGAGTGGGACATCGAGCAAATCTTTTTGGTAAAGTACCTGAAGAGCTTTCTCTCTTACCTGCCTGCGCACGATCCACCTCGGGTTCTACTGGAAAGGGAGTAAACACTGGGCATTATCCCAAAAAGGGTGGCGGTTGAAATTCATTGTTTAATCCGAAGGCCGAGAATTCCTGAATATGAACATTGATACGTTCAACTCGCAGCCCCGTTTTCCCTTCGAAACATTCTTTCAACTTACGCTGCAAGTTCCAGGACACTTCCGGGACCCTTTTAGACAGGTTGAACACCAAATAGAGATTAAAGGAAAAAACATTGCGTTGTACTTCTATCTTGATGCTATCCTCGTTATTTTTCTCCAGAGAGTCGACTCCCGGGACAGAGAGGATGATGCGTCGCGCTATCTTGAGTAAAACCTTCATAGGGAAAGTCACTTTTCCCCCCGCCGTGGCGACATCGACATATTTCATCCCGGGTTCAACGTCTCCTGACTATCGAATGGTCTTTCATGATCTTCGCCGCTCTCACCGGGAAGCTCTCTCGAGATATTCCCGGCTTCGGGTATCCACCCGGATCAGGTCACCCCGATTGATGAAGAGGGGAACCTGGATTATCAATCCCGTTTCGAGTGTTGCAGGTTTGTTGCCACCAGAAGCGGTATCTCCCTTGATTCCGGGTGGCGCTTCGGTCACCTTCAGTTCAACGTAGGAAGGAAGGTTGACGCTGATAATCGTATCTTCATACATTAAAAATTCCACTTCCAGGTTCTCGATGAGAAAATCGGTCGCTTCTCCGACGACATTTTCCGAAAGAACCCGTTCTTCGTAGTTTTCGAGATCCAAGAAGTGGTAGTTTGCTCCATCATGATACATGTACTGCGCTTTTTTCTCTTCCAGAATAGCCCGGGCGATTTTCTCCCCGGCCCGGAATACTTTTTCCACGATGAAACCGGTGGTGACATCCCGGACTTTGGTTTTGATCAGCGCCCCACCCTTGCCCGGTTTAGTGTGCTGAAAAGCAGTAACGATGTAGAGGACGCCATCGACCTCGATGGCCGTCCCTACCCGCAAATCGTTGCTGGATAAAAAATCAGCCATATATAAAGACCTCCCCTGAAAAATCGCTTTTCCTTCTCACCGCGGCCTCGCTTGGCCTCAAACGTTCTTTATGCTGTCTCCGGTCATCTGTTTTCTCTCATCGACCTATCTCGTAACCGTCGAATCAGTTGCTTCACTATATCCCGGCAACAAACTCCACGTCGGTGACTTAAATTAACTGAAATGTAACTTTCAAGTCCCCCTGCCCCCTTTCTAAAGGGGAAATAAGGGGGCTTCTCCTGTGTGAACCTCAACCTCAATTTTCATATTCGCTGTCCTCAGGCACTGATTTGGTCAGTTCTACTGCTTGTTGGCTACCATATGGCTGATAGCTTGTTGAGGACCCGGCTTTCTCCGGTTCCGATCAAAACCAGATTCTCGATCCGGGCTCCCCCCTGTCCCGGCAAATAAACCCCCGGTTCCACGGTGACCACCATTCCAGCAGCGAGGACGGTATCGCTGTCCTGATTCAGGCGAGGTTCTTCATGAACGTCAATTCCCACACCATGACCGAGGCCATGGGTAAAATACTGTCCAAGACCAGTTTTGTCAAGTTCTTTCCGGCAGAGCAGATCGGCATCTTTTCCGCTCATCCCCGCTTGCAGGGTCTTTTCGAGCGTACGCTGCGCTTCCCGGAGGGTTCGGAGGGTTTCTCGGAAGGGCGATGGGCCGGTGCCGACGATGACCGTCCGGGTGATGTCCGCGCAGTAACCATCCACTCGTGCGCCCCAGTCAAAAATCACCGGGTCTCCCTTCCGGAGGGTTCTCGAAGAGGGCCGAGCATGGGGGCAGGCCGCCCGTTCACCGCTGGCGACGATAGTGGGAAACGCAGTATTATCGGCCCCGAGAAGAAGGAGTTGATAATCGAGTTCAAGGGCCAGCGAGCGTTCGCTGATCCCCTCCTGGATGAGACAGCGGATTTTCCGAAAAGCCTCTTCCGAGATAGCCAACGCCCGTTCCATGGTCCGGGTTTCTTCCGGTGATTTAATCATACGTAGAGAGTTCACCGGAGAAGCGATCGCAATAGTTTCGTACTCGGCTTTATTCAGATTCTGATAGGCGCTTACGGAGAGGGCATCTTCGATATAAAGGGCTTGGTGCCCTCGCGCGCGAACCAAATCCCGGATTTTTTCCAGCGGTTTCCTCTCATAGAGGATCAGGTCGACCCGGCCATTGGTTTCTTCCTGGGCTTGACTCACGTATCGCCCGTCACAAAAAAATAAGGGTTTCTCTTTTTCATCGGATATCAGAAGAAAAGCCAGGGAGCCGAGAAAGCCGGTCAAATAGAATATATTGCTCATGGTGGTGATGAGCATCGGAAGTTGCCTTTCCCGAGCGAGCCTCTTGCGGAGTTCGCCGAGGCGCCAGGCATAGTTCATCGGTTATCCTTTTCCAGGAGGAAAGCATCCATGGCCAAGAGGTAACCGAACCACCCCAGGCCGCTGATTTGGCCGAAGCAGACCGGAGCGATCACCGAGCGGTGGCGGAATTCTTCCCGCTGATAGATGTTGGACATATGGATCTCGATGGTTTTTATGTTTACCGCCTGTAAGGCGTCACGAATAGCCAGGCTGTAATGGGTGAAAGCTCCGGGATTGAAGACGATCCCGTCCACCTCTTCCCGGGCGCTGTGCAGGCGGTCGATAATCGCCCCTTCATGGTTTGACTGAAAAATAGTGACGTCTACCCCCCTTTTTTTACCTTCTCGCTGGATTGTCTCACAAATCCATTCAAAGTTTCGCGTGCCATACCAAGCTGGTTCGCGCGATCCTAACAGGTTCAGGTTCGGACCAAACAGGAACAGTAGTTTCATGGTTCGATCACCTCGATCATTTCCGGGAGAATATCGTCTATGAGCGATGCCGTGACCGGAATGCCAAACAGTGGCTTGCCTGGTCTCTCCACCAAGGCGAACCTCAAATGGCCCGCCTCCCTTTTTTTGTCCTGCCAAAGGGCCTGAAAAAAAGTTGCTCGTGAGACTGGCACCGTCGCTTTGACCGGAAGGTCCAGGGAACGCAGGATAGCGGCCTGCTCGGTGTAAAAACCCGAATCCACCAAGCCCAGCCGGACACCGACCAAAGCTTCACCGGCCATTCCCATTGCTACCGCTTCACCGTGGCGAAGCGCCCCGTAGCCGGCCGCCCGTTCCAAGGCATGCCCCAAGGTATGGCCGTAGTTAAGGACCGCTCGGATCCCGCTCTCCCGCTCGTCTTGTTCTACGATCCCCCTCTTGTAGTCGATGGAAAGAGCCACCGCCTCAGCAAGCGCTGGACCGTCCGGTTCAGCCAGGGCTTCCGGCTGATTTTTGAGAAGCGCAAAGAGGTCTCCACCGGCTAAAAAACCGGCTTTGGCCACCTCGCTTAATCCTTCCCGGAACTCCCTTGCCGGCAAGGTCCTTAGAAAAGAAAGGTCGATGAGGACCCCCTCCGGCTGGTAGAAGGTACCGACCAGGTTTTTTCCCGCAGGCAGGTTGACTCCCGTTTTGCCCCCTACCGAACTGTCGACCTGGGCCAAAAGGCTGGTAGGAACCTGGTAATAGGGGATACCCCGCAGATAAGTCGAAGCGGCGAACCCAGTCATATCGGTGATCACCCCGCCACCAAGGGCAATGAGGACGCTCCTGCGGTCCAACCCGGCCTCAGCCAGCCGGTGGTAGATGGCTTCTACGGTGGAAAGGGTCTTATATTCCTCCCCATCAGGTAAAACAATTTCGGTCAAGTGGGGAATCGCCTTGCGAATTAAGTCTCGAATGCGGGCAAGATGAAAACGGGCAACCGTCGCATTGGTGATGATCGCTCCGGTCACGATAGGTGTGGAAAATATGCTATCCCAGGTACCCGAGGCAAAAAGAACCTGGTCAATGAGAACTGAGTAGGCTTTATCCCTGAGAACTATCCGCAGTTCGCGCACGTAAAACGATCTCCCTGGCTATGGCGTTGGGTGTCCGGTGTGCCGTGTCAATTATAACACGTGAGCGTTCATAATATGGGATCCGTTTTTGGTAAAGGGCCAAGAGGGACTGCCGATCGGGAAATTGCGCCAAAAGGGGCCGGTTCCGATCTCCAAAGATTCTTTTATAACAAACGTTAAAGGTGCATTTTAAATAAACGGTTAGATAACTCCGTTCCAGTATTTTCCAGTTCTCCTCCCTTCCGGGAAGTCCTCCCCCGGTAGAGAGAACGGTCTGGTGCAAGCTGGATTTCTCCCGGAGGGTTTCTGTTTCCAGTTCACGGAAATAACCTTCTCCATAACGGGAAAAGATTTCCGGGATTGAGCAGTTGGTTTTCTCGACGATCAGGGCATCGAGGTCAAGAAAAGTCCATCCGGTACTTTGCGCCAAAACTTTTCCGACCCTGGTTTTCCCCGAGCCCATGAAGCCGATTAGGGCAATGTTAGAGTATGAAATTGAAGAGAAAGCGTCGATCATTGTTGTCTACATGGTTATGGTTGGGAATGCGCTGATATTGACCGCCGATTTATAGGATACTGGATTACCGGCATTGTCTGTTCCGTAAAAAGTGATGATGGCCTGGCCATGCCGTATCCTGTGGGTTAAAAAATAATTTTCGACGGTCCGGTCAAATATTTCCAGAACATATGAAACTGCGGTTCCTCCAGTCAACGCTTCAACGTTCGCGGTACCGGGGATCAGCAAATACATATAACGAAATCTATTCAGGGCATCGATCCGATTCCCGCCGTGGTCCCGATACTCGATGTCCGCCCATACAATCATCGCCCCGACATTGTTTATTGGAGTGAAGTTGAATCGAGCAGACCGGGCATAAAACATATTGATGCGGGTGATGGTAGAATCCGCCGTGATCATTTGCGTAATTTCTTCTGTTGTCACCGAAGTCCCGGTCTGTTGATGATCCAGGGGGTAGGGAATAGCTCGTATATCGATTAACTCACCATTATCCGGATCCCGTATTTCCACAATCCGGTATTGGAAGCCTTCAACTTGGATATCGTATATCCTAGTTGTGGTTATCAAGGATGTTGATGTTTCGATCTCGGAAACGTTTTCAATATCTTTCACTGACAGGATACCCAGGCTGTTGGTTGCTACTTCAGAACCATCTTCCCTGAGAATGTTCGAGTAGATGACAAATTTCGCCGTAGGAAACAAGGGATTGCCAGCGAACCAGCGACACCCGGTGAATAAAAGAAGAAAGGCCAGCAGAAAACCCAGTGACCAGAGATTTTTTCTCATGTCCATGACTCCCCCCGGAAAATATTTAGCATCCATCTATATAGGTTGATCAAAACTCCACCAGATGCGGGGTCAAAAACATAATCAACTCCGTTTCTCGTTGAGTACGATTCCGCAGGATGAACAGTTCGCCCAAAAAGGGTATTTCGCTCAGGATGGGGATACGGGTGATCGTTTCCAGGTCCTCGCTTCTGATCAACCCACCGATCACCAGGGTTTCTCCGTTTCGCAGGCGGGCGGTGGTATCAGCCGTCTTGATTCTGGTTTGAGGATCGGCATAGGTGAGCCCTCCCAGAACATACTCCCGGATGGTAAAGGTACTCACATTGGGTATGGCGTGGACGAGGATCTGTCCTTCCGGGGTCAGGGAGGGAGTGACTTCCAGGCTGATCCCAACATCGAGGAAGAGAAGTTCGTAAACTATTTCCTCTTCGGTGATGATCGGCTGGCGATAGGGTACCCTGTCTCCTACTTTGATATAGGCCGTCTTGCCGCTTAGGGTTAAAATGCGGGGGTTTCCTACCAAACGGGCCAGGCCGTCTTTCTCCAGCGCCGTTATTTTCATTTCTATGGTTTCCTGTCGCTCCAAGGTGCCTCCCAGTAACAGTTCGCCAAAGGTAATCTCCCCCTCTCTGCCTCCCACGAACCAACTCACTCCCAGGTCCTTGGTCTTTTGGCGGTTGATCTCTACCAGTTTCGCGTCGATCATGATCTGGGGACGCCGCCGGTCGATGTTTTTAATCAATTCGGCGGCGGCCTCCAACTCCTCCCTGGTCCCCCGAACCAGAATCGTTCTTTGAAAAAAGTCATACTGGATCCGTTCCGGGTCGGGAATGATAATTTGGAGAAGCTGGGCAATTTTTTGCAATTGCTCAACATGCTGGTAAATGTTGTTGTCTAAGGGAAATACCCGGGTTTCCAGGGCGACGTCGATCTCCTGAAGTATCTGTTGGGCCTGGTAAAGATCCCCTTCCCGTCCCTTGACGAAGATGCTCCGCGTTGCGGGGTCGGCAATCACCCGATCCGGTTGGAAAAAAAGCAGAAGGGACTGGCGGGCCGCCGCCGGGTCGATGTATTTCAGCGCAAACCGGCGGGATTCCAGCAAGCCGAATTTTTCTTCAAGCCATTGGCGCTCGGCGACGATGATGTTGTCGGCCAGTTGTACCATACCTAATCCCCGGACTGTGAGGATGTAGCCGAGGGCTTGATCGAAGGTCAGTTCTTCGAAGGACAGGGTGAGGGTGCCGGTCACTGTGTCGTCGATTACGATATTCACTCCGGCGGCCTTAGCCAGGGCCAACAGGACGTCCCGGACTTCGGCGTCCCGAAAGTCGAAAGAATAACGGGGTTCCTGAACGGGAGCCGGAGCGAAAGGTCCGTGGAGAATGATAGTGACCAGCGTTCCCCCGGCTTCGTCATAGATCTCGTAGCGGACTGTTTCGCGCAGGTCCAGCCAGAGGCGGAGATGCTCCTCGGTTTCCCGGAAAATGATCCGGCTCAAGGGACCGATATACATAGGCCGTTCCGGATAATCCAGGGCGTTGGTCGCCCCGGCGATATCCACGGCGATATGATAGGGATCAGGGGTGGAGTCCCGCCACTGGACCGGTCCATCAAACTTAAAAGTGAGCTTGATTTCGTTTTGGTCGGCCCGGTGATAGAAGTGGGTCAAAGAACGCGCGTACACCACGGAATTTAAAAAGACAAGAAGAAGGACGGACAGGATGATGAGCACTATTCGTCGAGTGTTAATTGGTATTCCCTCCCCCGGTACTCCAAGACTACGGAGTTTGCTTCTACTTTAACCAATTTTACTCCCATTGACAAGGGCTGCTCGGTCGTAAGGATGTTAATCACCCCATCGATTTCCAAGACCACCGCCTGTCGTTCCTCGGACAGGACGATACCCCGCAAAGTGAATTCCGGCGGCAGCACTTCGACGATCTCGATTTCCGGGATATATATCCTCTCCGGTGGCAGGTCAACCTCAGTCGGGATCTCGGGAACGGGTGCGAGCAAAGCCGGTTCCGGAATGAATGCTTCCTCGGCAGGCCGGGTAAAGGGAGCGGTCATGAGAAAAAGATTCCGGTAGGCGAGGAGTTTGGTTTCGGGATAAAAACGGGGGGTGATCTCCTCCGGCGGCAGCTCACTTACCAATGGGAGATCGAGAAGCGGTTGTGGTGTTCGTACCGGTAAGGTAGGTATGATTTTTGTTTCCGGCACCGGGAGGAGGACCCGGCCCGCGATGCCCAAGTTCAAATAGATCAACAGTCCCAACGCCACCGCCAGTACAATAACAAAGGGAAATTCCCGTGACCTCATGGAGATTCCCCATTTTTTTCCACGGTAAAGGTGACCAGGTTCACCTCCACCAGAAAGGTATCGGCCAAGTCTTTACGCAAGGCAAAGTCCCGGACCTGGATCAGGCGGTCCGAGCCCCGAAGATGGTTCAGGTAAAGCAGAAAGTCATGGTAACGGGTATGGAGGTTTGCGCCGAAGGGAACCTCGACATAGTTTTCCGTTGCGGTTGTAGTTTGAGGAACGAAAGAACGAATCTCCACGTTGGAAAGAATCGCCGCTTCCTCGATGGTTATTAGGAGATCGGGAATTTCCTTTTCCTCCGGAAGCCGTGCCTCCAATATCAGGGCGGTCTCCTGCAAAGCCAGAAGCCTGCGCTCCAGAGGTTCCAGGTTTACCACCCTCCGCCGCAGGGTGGTCACTTCTCCTTCCAGCGCCGCCTGACGGTCCTGGAGAGTATCCAGTTCAACGACGAGCGGCTCAAGAATAAAAAAGAACGCGAGGACAATGCCTCCCGCCCAACCCAAGAGAATAAACGGCCAGCTCTGCTTGATGTTCATGATTGGTTGAGTTCCAGGGAGAGGGTGAAGAAATACATCCCTTCCTGCAGGGACAGGGACTGGAATTCGGCGCTTGTAAAATACTTCCGATAGCCAGACAGCGATTCAATGAAACTGGCCAGACTGAATATACTGACCGAATACCCGGAGAAGCTGATGTGGTCCGGGCCAAAAGACGCCTCTTCGAGGAAGAGATCCGGGGGCATGCTCACTCCGATCGCCTCAATGATGTTCAGCCATTCCGGTTCCCGCAGGACCAGGTCCTGCAATATGGTGACCCGGCCTTCGATCCGGTGGATTTCCTGCTGGACTTCCTGCATGCGGTGGTTCAACTCCCGCAGATAAGCCGCTTCCCGTTCCAGGGTCTCGATGGTCAAGCCGACCAGGTCAATGCGGAAGTTCAGGATTGCGACAGCATACCCGGTGAACGTACTCGCACCGATGAGGAGGACGGTAAAAAAAAGGCGAACCCAGTGCGGCGTTTTTTGAACCCGGTACTGGATGGGGAGTAAGTTCAGTTTGACCGGATAGAATGATTTCAACTCCATAACGACACACCGATGGCCGGAAGTAAGCGCATATTTTCCAGTGAGGGAGCCGGTGGGGGGCCACTCGGATCATTGAGGGCGATATTGAGATTATTCACCAAATAAGAACGGAGGGACAACAACCCCGCTCCGCCACCGACCAGGAAGCAGTTCTTCAGGGAATGCTCTCCAAATTTGTTCAGAAAAAAGGAAAACGACCGGTTGATCTCGGACAACAGGTCAGAAGCGGCCTGAGCGATGGCTTCTTCCATCTGGTAAGGGATGTCCTCGCTGATACTCCCCCGCTTGAACATCTCCAGAATTTCCGCTGGAAGAAGACCATGGCTTTCTTTGAGCACCTCCCAGATTTTTTGCAATCCCCAGCCAAAATACCGGACAAAGACCAACTTCCCGTTTTCAAAATACAGGATGGTGCTCTTGCGGAATCCCGTTTCAACGAGGACCAAGGAGGTGTCCCGAGAGAAGGCGGGATGTAATCCCAGAAAGCCCCGTATCAGGCTCAGGGCATGGGGTTCCATGGCCTCCACCCGGATTCCGGCGGTTTTGAACAAACTCAGGTACTCGGCGACAGCTGCCGCCGGGGTTGCGGTGAAGAGAATCTCCATTTTTCCATCCGCTTTTCCCAGGATTTCCCATCCGATCTGAAACCGATCTTCCCCGGTAATAATGGAACCCGCTTCCCAGCGCAGGGCGTTTTCCAATTCCGACGCCGACATTTCCGGAAGGCTGATGTTTTGAACCACCATCCGGGGGTGGTAGTAGGACAAGCAGATCTCTCGGCTTAGTCGGTTCTTTTTCCAAACGTTTCTGATGGTGTTTGCCATGCTGTCGCTACTTCGGATATTTCCATCAGCGGACATTTCCCCGTTGTGAATGAAGTCGCCGGTTTTTTCTATTGCAAAGGTCATGTCCCGTTTTTTCCGGCTCAGACAATACTTGAGAGAATAAGAACCAAGATCGACCCCCAGCATAGGTTACCTCGCGTATGGAATATTGGACTGGCTGACGATTCTTCTTATTGTAACAGACTCGCCGCTTCCGCTGAAATCGGCTTCCAGGTAAGAGCGATTTTTTTTCAAAATAACGATCAGTGAGGCAACCGGGTCGATTTTGATCGTTAAGTCCGGGAAAAAAACCGATTGG
This sequence comes from Atribacteraceae bacterium, assembly GCA_035477455.1. NCBI lineage: Bacteria > Pseudomonadati > Atribacterota > Atribacteria > Atribacterales > Atribacteraceae > Atribacteraceae bacterium. Next base: position 1,566 of record DATIKP010000084.1, on the reverse strand, counting down.
ACCACCAGATCACCGGGCAGCATCTCGCCATCGCGCAGGAGATAACGGGCCTCGGACAGGGCCCCCGCCAGGCGGTAATCAAGAGCGATTTTTTCCTGGAGGGCTCTTTGTGTTTCCCGGTGATTCAGGAGGTCCCAGAAAAGAAGGGAAACCAGGCTCAGGGCCAGGGCCGGGATCGTAATCACCAGGGCGAGTTCGATGACCCCGCTGGACCGGTTTGTTTTTCCGGGATTATCTCTCCACCAGGGGAACCACCGGGAAACGGATGACCGTCTCTTTTCCTTCCGCCTCGAAGGCCAGAGTGACCATAACCGACAAAATACCATCGTCATTCTCCCGCCATTTAAAATTTATCTCTTCCTCGACACAGAATTCAGCAATCGGGTTAGCCGTCCCCTGGTGTTTGACCAAGAGGCCTCAGGTTCAACCCCTATCGCTCCGACCGTTGACTTTAAAGGGTTTTTTGATCTTCCACCGGCTTAAAAGGCACCCGAAAAACGACCATTTACACACTATTTACACACTACACCAAGGATCCCCTTTTGCGTGTTACTGAAAAGCGTAGGGTTATTTCACCATCAGGGAAGCCAGCAGGGTACCAACCTTGTCCGCGGCCTCCCTCTTCATCTTGCCCGTAACGCTGCTGTAAACGTCCATTGTGAATGCCGCGCTATGATGCCCCAGCGTTTCCTGGATAGTTTTGATGTCAACACCGCTTTCCAAGGCTATGGTGGCGAAGGTATGCCGCAAACCGTGGAAGGTAACGTCCAGTCCCGCCGCCTTTATCAGCCGTTCAAACACCCTGGTAAACGCCCTGGGGTCAACAGGTCCGCCTATCTCGTTGGCAAATACCAGGTCTATGCCCCCGTTGTACCCGTTGCCCACCAGAAGCCGATTCTCAGCCTGCTTCTTTTTATGCTCCCGAAGGACGGATAGCGCGGCAGGGCAAAGCCCTATCACCCGGTTAGACAGCTTTGTTTTCGGCTCCTGGAACACCAGCCCTTTTCCTGTCACCCGTACCAGCCCCTGATTAACGGCAATCTGCCCATTCGCAAAGTCCACATCCTTCCAGCGCAGGCCAAGCAGCTCCCCGCGCCGCAGTCCGGTGTTCAATGTCAGGTAGAAGGCCGCGAAGTGCTTGCTTTCTCTGGCAATCCCCAAGAAGTGCTTTATGCCATCGCTGTCCAGATAATGAATGTCCTTCTGCTCGCGCTTCGGTAGCCGCACCGCATCCGCCGGGCTGACGGTCAATAAGCCTTCTTTTTTCGCCTGCTCTAAGCAGGAGTGTATGACGGTATGAATATAGCGGACGCTCTTTGGTGTCAGGCCGCCTTCCTTACCATCCAGTCTGCCGCCCCGCAGTTTGTCGTTGTATAGTCGCTGAATGTGCGCCGTCTGTAGCTCGACAACCTTTAAGCGCCCCAAGGCCGGAATGATGTGGCCATTGACCTGGTATTTGTAGCTTTCCCATGTGGTGGCGCGCAGTGAGGGTTTCATGTAGTCGTTTAACCATACGGTAAACCATTCCTCAACTGTCAGCCTTGACGGCTCGCGAAAAGTCCTGGT
>DATIKP010000083.1 GCA_035477455.1 Atribacteraceae bacterium | reverse complement strand
GGACGAAGGGTGTGGTATAATAGTGGATATCGTCAAGTGCAAACGGTGTGGGAAGATCTTCCAGAAACTGTCCGACCGGGCGATCTGTCCGGGGTGTATCCAGGCCGTGGAGGACGACTTCCTCTCCGTCAAACGACGGGTGCAGGAGCATCCCGGTGAAAATGTCCAGCGACTCTCCCAGTCCACCGGAGTCGACCGGAATTTGATCGTCGAATTTATCCGGGAAGGCCGTCTTCAGGTCGATCCAGCCCTGGTCCCGCAAGATTTTTATTCCGCGTGTCGGCGTTGTGGAGAACGGTCCTTGCACAAGCGTTTTTGCGAGCGCTGTCTCAAGGAACTTTCTGACAGGTTGGCGGGGCGGGAGATCCATCCGAAGTCGGATCCTTCTTCCCGGGATATGGCGCAGAAATTTCATTTCAGAAATTTTTTGCAAGACGAGGACAAGGACTAAACTTTTCTGCATACTTGCCGATTTATTGTGAGGAAGGAATCTGCAGGGTGGGGAAAGGGGGGTCATTATGAAAATATCCACGAACCAGGTGGCGACGATTCTCAGGATGTATCATCGTACGACTCTCGAGAAAGCGAAGGAAGTCAAACCGGCAATGGGGGGGGTACGCCAGGACCGGGTTTCTCTTTCGAACTCGGCTATGGAAATCAACAAATATGCCCGTCGCTACAGGGAAGTACCGGCAATCAGAGAACAACTGGTCGAAGATCTGAAACACCGGACTCAATCCGGCACCTATCATATCCAGGGAAGCACCATTGTGGAAAAAATGTTCAGCCGGGAAATGGTTGATTTTTTAATTGAGCGGGGAGAGGAGCAAGGTTGAAGGAATTGAGCGATTACCTCGATTTCCTGTTGGACCTGATCGGAAAAGAAATCGAGGTTCAGGAATGCATTCTCCAGATAGCCGGAGAGAAAAGAAGAGTTCTTCGGGAAAACCATATCGAAGAACTCCTTTGCTATCTCAGGCAGGAGGAAACCCTGCTCCTACAAGCTCAGGATTTAGAAAGGGAAATGAACCAGGTTTGGAAGAAGATGTGTAATGAGCACTCTTTGAATTTACCGGTTTTTCGGTTGGCTGATCTGATCGATCTTGCCGATGACGAACAGGCGCAGCTTTTGAGCAAAACCAAAGAACACCTCAGCACGGTAGTCCGGGACCTCGAGGTTATCAACCGCCAGAATGCCCTGTTAATCAAGGAAGCGCTGGAATACATCAACATCGTTTTTTCACTCCTGGTGGAAGGACCCCCGGAAAAATCGGGCGCGCTGGGCTATGCACCGCCTGGCGGCAAGGAGGGTCCGGGAAAGAATATCAACGGTCTGTTCATCGACGGGACCGTGTAGCAACAGGGAGGGCGACAGATGCGCAGCCAATTTTACGGCCTGGAAGCAGCCAGAAGTGCTTTGCAAGCTCACCAGGCCGCTATAAACGTGACCGGCCACAATATCGCGAATTCAAATACAACCGGGTATACCCGGCAGGTTCCCGACTTGCAACAGCGGATCACCTCACCGATCGGTCTTTTCGTTCCGCCGCATTTCAAATCCTTGGGCAGCGGGGTGGGTATCGCAGACATCCGCCGTTCCCGGGATCGTTTCATCGATATCCAGATCCGGCAGGAAGCGAGAACTGGGTCCTTCTGGAAGACGATTGACGAGGGACTGGGCCAGATTGAGGTCATTTTTTCCGAACCCAATGACGGTGGCTTGAGCAAGGTCTTTGACCGGTTCTGGAATACCTGGCAGGACCTGTCCAAGTATCCCGAGTCGGAAGCTACCCGGGCGTTGGTAATCGAAACCGCCGATATGCTGGCCGGAGCCTTCGGCCATATTTCCGATCAACTTCACCTCTTGGGGGACCAGGCGAACGAACACATTTCCATCAAAGTGAGAGAAGCCAACACCCACATCCAGCAGATCTACGCTTTGAACAAACAGATCAGCCGTCTGGGCAATGTAGGGGGAAACACCAACGACCTGAAAGACAAACTGGATGTTCAAATTGATCAATTATCGAAATTAATGGATTTTCAGGTCAGGGAAAATAGCAACGGGACCTCCACCCTGGTCATGCAGGGGCGAATCTTGGCCAGTGAAAAGACGACGACCTTCCTCGAGGTACGGAATAACCCGGCGACCCGGCTGAACGAGATTTTTATCGCTGGTACGGAAGAGCGTTTCTTCGCCCGTTACCAGAATGGAGAGCTCAAGGCAGTTCTTGATTACCGGGACCAGATTCTTCCGGAATATATCGGGTTTATGAACGATATGACCAGAGGCCTCGTGGAAAACGTCAACCTCCTGCACCGTGGCGGCTACACTCTCGACCAACCTCCGGAAACCGGCCTGAATTTCTTTGAAAAGATCGATCCTTCGCAGGATTTCTCTGCCGGCAATATCAAAGTCAACGAAGCGATCCTCCTTGACTGGAAGAAAGTGGCCGCCTCGGTGAGTGGGGCACCCGGTGACGGGGAGAACGCCATTGCGCTATCCCGAGTGCGGGAACGGAGTCTGGGCGCTTGGAATACTGCTGAAGCTCCGGAGTATGTTACGGCGGGCCAGACTTTTCAAATCAATATCGGTATGGACGGAGCGACGATCCTGATCCCTGAATTCAGCCGGGTCGAGGAGTTGGTCAATGAGATTAATTCCCAACTCTTGGGGACGGATCTGGCCGGGAGAGTCCGGGCCTATACCGACGGGGTGGGGCTTTATTTCAGCTCTCCAACTGGCGAAACGGTGGAGTTTGCTGATACGGACGGCAGACTTACGGCTTGGAACACGCTGGTCACTTTCGGGGGAGCGGACACCATGATGATCAACGGCGTCTTTCTCGATTTTACCGGAGTGACCGATATCCATCAACTGGCCGCGACGATCAACGGCAACCCGGAACTGCGGGGCATCGTCCAGGCCTCGGTCGACGGGTCCCGTCTGACGTTACACTCCCTCACCCGCGAACCCCTGACCGTGAGCGGCGTTGCGGCGGAAAAGCTCCGAATGGCTCTGCATAGCGCCAATCCCGATGACGCCTACCGGGGGCGCATTGCCCAGTTGGGAGTGGAAAAACAGGAGGCTAACCGGCTCTTCTTCAACCAAGGGCTCCTGGTGGACCAGCTAGATATCCGGAAAGAAACGGTTTCCGGCGTGTCGCTCGACGAGGAAATGGTCAATCTGGTGAAATACCAGCATACCTATGAATCGGCGGCCATGCTCATCCGGGTGATCGACGAGATGCTCGATAGCATCATCAACCTTATCAGATAGGAGTTACGAAGATGCGTGTGACACAGAAAATCCTCACCGACCGGGTTATGGGGAACCTGAACCAGATCCTGCGCCGCCTCGTCCGCGTCCAGGATGAACTCTCGTCGGGGAGATCGGTGCTGGCGCCTTCGGACAGCCCGGTCAGGATCAATCAGATATTGAACCTGCGGACATCCATCACCCGTCTGGACCAGTACCGGACCAATATCGAGGATTCGATCAACTGGCTGAACTTAGTCGATCGGAGTTTGGAGTCGGCAATTTACGTCAACCAGACGGTCAATACCATAGCCCTTCAGGCGGCCAACGGGACGCTAACCTCCTCAGACCGGGACATTCTCGCCTCCCAGGTAGAGCGGTACCTGGAAGAGATGGTCGGCAATGGGAATATCTCTTTTGCTGGTAAATATCTCTTCTCCGGGACCCAGACCTTATCCCGGCCGTTTTCTCTGCCTTCCGGAACTCCCGAAGACCGGCGGATCAGGACCGGTCAGGCCCTCCATATGGCCATCCAGGGCGGAGGGTATTTTCAACTGGTCAAATTCAATGACGCAGGTTACCAGGAAATCTTCTATACCCGGGATGGGTCCTTCGAAATCCAGTGGTATGAAAATGAACTGGCCCAAACCGTGGGACGGATCGTCAACCGGGATGGGATCCCCCTTCTGGTCACCCAAGATGGAACGGTGGGTACTGGCGCTCTGGTCCTCCCCCGGGATTACAAGACAATCGAGATTGGCCAGAACGGTACGGTGACCGTGACCCGCTCGGACAATACACAGGATACCTATCAAATCCAGTTGGCCCGATTTAGGGAGGTTTTCGCTCTGACTGAGGCCGGACCCGGCCTCTTCCGGAAATCCGACCGCTATACGGGAACCCCGATCGTCGACCATCCGATGGTTTCCGGATTGGGTACCCTGTATTCTGGGTACCGGGAAACAACGGCTAAGATAAGTTATCATGGCAATGCCGGACGGATTACCCACGAGGTGGAATCGGGAACTACCATGGCCGTTGGATTCCCGGGGGACGAGATTCTGTTCCGCGGCTTCGAAGCAGGGGGAAGCGAAAGGCCAGTCATCCGGAATGAAGAATTGGCTTTTACCGTCAATGGCCGGGAGGTCATCATCGACAACACCGGTGGATCCCTCACCAAGATTCAGAGCCTGGTCAACCGTCTCAATATGGAGTTCAACGCGGACATGCAACTACGCCACGAAATCTATGCGGCCACCGATGGCCAGCGGATTCTGTTGCGTTCCCGGACAGAAGATGTGCTGGAATTCAAAGAAATTACGGGAACTCCCCTCCAGGACTGGGGAATTGTCGGCTATAGCCGGATCGGGTCGGGGGAAATCAGCGTTTTCCCCTCCGGCGGGGAAGAGATCATCGTCAATGGAAAAACGCTGATTCTGGACGCCAGCCCAGACGTCAATACCTTACTGGCGGACCTCGTCAATAAATTGGCTGCCGACCCCGATTTATCCGGTAGGGTCTTTGCCGGGTGGAATACCGCGGGTAACGGAATCGAACTTTATACCAACGACGGCAGTGCCTTGGTCCTTGCGGACGGGGCGGGAGGTCTGCTCACGACGTGGGGGATGCTCAATTCTAATGGTTTTGTGGTCCCTGGTAACTCCTCTCCGGTCATCCTGGAGGCCCGTGAGGCGGAGGGGGCTTTGAAGATTTTGCGGGATATGGAGCATTATTTGCGGACCAACGATTTCGCAAAGATTTCCTCCAGCGCCCTGGGGCGCTTGAGAGAGACCCTCGACACCCTGATCAAGGCCCGTTCCCAGGCCGGCGCGAGGACCTTGCGAATGGAAACCCATCTGACCCGGTTTGATGATTTCTCGGTCAATTTCAAGCGATTGTTGTCTCACAATGAAGACATCGATGTGGCGGCGGTGGCGATGCGTTTGAAGGAACATGAAAACGTCTACCAGATGGCTTTGGCTGCAGCGGCCCGGGCGATTCAGCCGACGCTTCTCAACTTTTTAAGGTGAGGAACATACGTTGCTGATCGAAACACTCTATTTCGGACCGATGGAGGTCGAACCGGAAAAGCTCATTCTCTTCCCTTGGGGTCTTCCCGGCTTTGAAGAATACAAGCGGTTTATCCTCCTCGAAGAGGAGGGTTTTTTATGGCTGCAGAGCGCGGACAGCAGCGAGGTTGTTTTCGCCCTGTGTGACCCTTTCCTCTATTTCCGGAATTACGAAATCGATATTCCGACGGCCGATTGCGGCAGCTTGGCGATAATCGACCATGAGAATGTCATCGTCCTTTCGATGATGAACGTCCTTTCCCCCACCGAGATCGGGGTCAATTTGCTCGCCCCTCTGGTGATCAACTGCCAGTTGCGGATGGGGAAACAAGTGATTCTGGAGAACAGTGCCTATCGGGTTCGCCATATTTTGCAGCTGGACAATCATCCTGAGGACGCGGGGGTACCGGCGTTCTGAGGCGAACAGTGCCCGCCGTTTGTTTTGCTCTGCTCATCTTTTCTCTGTAGTATCGATCCGGTTCTCGTGCCGGGTTTTTCTTTTGTCCCGAACGGGAATCTGTGTTAGAATGATATGACGCTGGAACCAAGGAAGATTCCGGTGGGGCATATTTTGCTGGGAGGACGGGTCGGTACCCGGAAAATCAGAATGCTGGTCATCAGTCGAAAAACCGATCAGGCGATCCGGATCGGCGATACCATTCAAATTCAGGTGGTGGGAATCGGCAAGGGAAAGGTTCGTCTTGGTATAGTGGCCCCTTCCGATATCCCGGTATATCGGGAAGAGCTCTACCAGGATCTGGTGGCTGGCAATAAAACATCTTTGGTCACCTCACCCGAGATGATCGAATCGGTCAAAAAAGCCTTTACCGCTCGCTTGTCCCGCTAATAATTTCAGCCGCTTACAGCAATTACGGGAACTTCCCTCCCCGGTCCGGGAATAGTTTGTATATCATCTGCTATAAGAAGTATACTCGAGTAGGCGGTGTGAGGTGGTCCGGGATTTGCTGCTCATGAGTTTTTGGGAGCGGGCGGCAAGTTCCCGAGGGCGATAAGCGCTTATACATTGAGGATAGGACGAAGCGAAAAAGGGCGTGGATGTCCCCCCTCTTTATTCCCCCTTTAGAAAAGGGGATAGGGGGATGGGAAAATTACATTTTAGGCGATGCAAATCACCGGCTCAAGTTTTTTGATAGGGCAAAGTAAAGTATCTGATTCGGCGGTTACGGGGTAAGTTGCCGAGGAAAGACAGATGATCGGGGATAGCATAAAGAACCCTTGAGGCAAGGTTAGAGCGAGGCAAGAGGGAAAAACGAATTTTGAGAAAAGCAGGCTATTATGCGGTAGGTTTTTAGGTAAAACAAAAACTGGCATTGGTATTAGCTGACAGCCTAAACGGCCTAAAAGCCTAAATTGCTACAGCCGGCATTTACAGAGGAGGATACCGTTCGATGAAAAAACGACGATGGTTTATAGCGCACGCACTGATAGTAGGGATCTGGGTATTGTTCTTGCTTGAGTCCCCGCCGGTGTTGTCTCAGGAGTGGAAAGCTCCCGATTTCGTCCTTCCCTCGTTGGAGGGCGACAGGCATCGGCTGGAGGATTACCGGGGACGACCGGTCGCGATCCTCTTTTTTACCACCTGGTGCCCCTTTTGCGCGCAGGAGCTTCCGGCACTCGAGCAGTTTTACCGTGAATCAAGCGAGAACGAGGGGTTGGCCATTTTCGCAGTCAACGTCCAGGAAAGATCGGAGACAGTGCGGTCGATGGTAACTCCGCTGAACATATCCTATCCGGTGCTTATGGATCAAACTGGTCAAACCGCTATGGCCTATCGGATGGTCGCTCTCCCGAGCACCTATTTTATCGATCCGCAGGGTAATCTCCAGGATATGGTAATCGGTGCGACAAATCCGAGGGCATTTGAGGAAAAACTGAATCAAATACTCTGGTACCGGGGAGTCGATGATCAGGAACTCGCAACCCTGATGGAACTGACTACTTCTTTGCAAATCCTGGATTTTCGGACGGATGGTGAGAATCCCTATTCCGACCTGCCGACCGTTAGGCATCATGTAATCCGGGATCTCGGGGTGGCGCTGTCGCACTTTGCTCCGGACGGAGTGTATCTAATTCTGACCGATCATCCGCAAGAGAGCCTGACCATCGCCCGGGAAATGGCCCTGGCTGGATTCCGGAGAATTTTTTATCGGCTTGCCGGCGATCGTGAAGGTTGATTGGGAAACTTTCCTGTGGACCATTATCTCCCTGGTGTCGCTGGTCGCCGTTTTGTTCTTTTCCTGGGTTTTCCGGGTGCCGCCGGCCGGGTTGTCGGGGGATAACGAACAAGAGGCGCGCGAACTGCAGCGGGAAGCGGGAGGCATCGAAATCAATCTGGAGGAGGCCCAGATCAGCAAACTCTCGGGAACTGAGAAAGTCTGGGAATTAGCTACCCGAAGCTTGCAAAGAAGGGACGAACGGCTTTTACTCGATGAGGTTACCGGTTATCTCTATAAAGACCAAGCACCGCACTATCGGGTCGAAGCCGACCAGGGCTGGGTCGATCTGGACACGCAGCAAGTCATCCTCGAAACCGTTTTTTTATCGGCTCTCGATGGAAGAGGGAACATGCAGGGAAAGGTCATTGAATGGAAAGGGGACGACCGGGTTTTTCATATCCGGAATTTTCTCTTCGAATCGGCGGAGTCCCGGATTGAAGCCGAGCAGGCAAGGTATGACGTTACCGCGGGAAAAGTCGAGCTGATTGAGAATGTGGAAATTAGAATGAAGCTGGGAGACTGATAGACCATGAAGGTCATGATGGGAATGTGCAAGGAAGGCTGGTTCCAATGGATCGTTTCGTTCGGGCTGATTGTCCTCACCATCCTAGGTGGGGGCGGTATTCCGGTCAGGGCCCAGGACGATACCGCCCGGGAGGTTGTGATCCGAACGTCATTGGCCGAATATGACGAGGAAACCGGTCTCCTCTCAGCTCGGGGTGAGTCAACGATCACCTGGCAGGATATTACTATGATCTGTCCTTATTTGGAGGTCGATACGCTGAAGCGGGAAGCACATAGTTCTGGCGACATCCGTGTTCTTTGGGGCGGGAAAACCATCGTGGCGGAAAAACTGCATTTTCTGGGAAAAGAGAATCGGGCTACCCTTGAAGAAGTGACCGGGACCGGTGCCGATATGCATTTGTCCGCCGGGTTGGCCGCCTTCGATTTTACCGCTGAACAGGTTTCCCTGACTGGAAATCCCATTCTCAGAATCAATGATTACGAAATGCGTTCCGATGCAATCCGGTATAGTTTTGCCGCCCAGTATTGGGAAGCTGCCCCGGTGTGGCTCTCCCGTCAGGACTGGGAAGGCCGGGCTGATCGAGGGATGTTCCGCGAGGGGAGTGACTCCATCGAACTGGTGGGTAATGCCAGGGTCGAGAGGGAGGGGAGTCTGCTTCAGGGCGAAAAGATTACGGTTTTCCACGCAACGGGTCGGATCCGAGTGGAAGGCGATGTCGAAATAACGATTGTGGATTGAGCAATGACTACGCTGACCCAAACACGATCCTGGACTACCCTGGCCGGGAAGGGCCTGGTCAAAGAATATAGCCGGAAACGTATTGTCGACAAGGTGACTGTCGCCGTAGAACGAGGTGAAATCGTCGGTCTTCTGGGCCCCAACGGGGCCGGGAAGACCACCACCTTTTATCTTCTGGTGGGACTCACCCGGCCTACGGCGGGTAATGTTTACCTCGATTCCAGTGAACTCGGCCATTATCCCATGTATGCCCGCTCGCGCATGGGGATTGGTTACCTCCCGCAGGAGCCGTCGGTTTTTCGGAAATTGACGGTCCGGAACAATCTCGATCTGGTCTTGGAAATGCAAGGTTGGCCAAAAAAAGAAATACGCCACCGCAGGGACGAACTACTGGAAGAGTTTGGAATCGCCCGCCTGGCCGACACGCGGGCGATTCTTCTCTCGGGAGGGGAACGGAGAAGGCTGGAAATCGCCCGGGCTATTGCCACCTCGCCCTCCTTTCTCCTGTTGGACGAGCCTTTTACCGGCATCGATCCGATCGCCGTGGAAGATATCCAGCAGATTATCCGCTATCTGGCCCGTAAGGAAATCGGGATCCTGATCACCGATCATGCCGTCCGGGAAACCTTGGCGATCACCGATCGGGCGTATATCATGTTCGAAGGGAAAATCCTGATCTCCGGCACATCGAGTGAAATTATCGCCTCCGAGTTGAGCCGCAAACATTATCTGGGGGAGCGGTTTAACCTGTAATGGTATGGAGGGTCGGGAGACTGAACGACCGGGGGGGAACGCGCGCGCGGGGTCGTCCTGGTAAGCGCCCCGGCCCACGTTTCTGGGGGGCCTTGCGCCCCTTGGGAGGCCTGGCTGGGAATTTGACGAAACGGGTGAATATTTGGTGAAGACTATAGACCGCTATATACTCGGGCAAACCGCGGTTCACTTCCTGTTTGGGGTAGCGCTCTTCGTGACCATCCTTACCGCCGGAGATTTACTCTTTCGCCTGACCCGCCTGTGGCTCCAGTCCGGCTTGTCCCTGGTCACCGTATTGCAAATCTTCCTCTACAGCATTCCTTCCTTTTTGGTCTATGTTTTTCCTATGGCTGTTCTTCTGGCGGTGTTACTGACCATGAGTCGCCTGGCCAGCGGCAGTGAGGTGATCGCACTGAAGGCGGGGGGGGTCAGCCTGAAGCGGATCGCCCTCCCATTTATTTTTTTTGCGGTGTGGGTGTGTTCCGGAACCATCCTGATCTCCGAATGGCTCCTCCCGGTGACCGCGGTAAGATTAGAGGCCTTGGCCGGAGAGAGCGCGCTACCGGACTGGCTGATGCAGGAAAATATTTTTTTTAAGGATACCAGCGAAACCGGCGTGGAACGGGTTTTTTACGTAAGACGCATTGACCGGGACCGGTCAATACTTGAGGATGTAATCG
>DATIKP010000082.1 GCA_035477455.1 Atribacteraceae bacterium | reverse complement strand
GCATAAACGTCTTCGAAGATTTCTGACAGGGCAGAAAAAACGGTCAGCCAACAGCGGCGGATGAGCCGCGAGCATCGCAGGTTTAAGAGAGCGCGACAGCGGTCACTCAGACTGAGAAGCGGAGTCGGCTCTATTGCCTTGATAGGCGGAGCGTGAGCGGAGCCGGTCAAGGCAATAGCGAAGCATCCGCCGCTGAGCCGGAACGTTGCGCATTTCATCCGTGTAAGCCACTCTACGGTTAGTCATGGCAATTTATTGATAAGTAGGGTATGCTGTGTAAAACGTATGACTTGTCGGTTAAAGTCCGACCATTGGAGTTCGGTAGTTCGCCCATGTAGCTTGAGGGAGGTGTAAGGGGTAACCTGAAGCATTGAGTCTCCTGACAAAGGCTCCGTAAGGGAGCTGAGCAAGCCTACGGGTCGCAGCGTGAGCGAACCTATATGTAGCCTCGAAACATACGATGGAGCTGTCGATCCTGACAACAACTACCAAAACCGATAGATGAACTCCCGGGGTAACAGGGGTGACACGCAGGGGCAGCCATACGACAATGAACGCGGGAGCCCCTTGTCGATGCTCTACAGGAGGGCAACCGGTAGATATAAGGAAACGAAATTTTACCGGGTCGGCAAGGGAGTCGGATTTGCCCATATTACCGCTTGTATCTCAAGGACAACATAACCTTGGGAGAGGGAAGGGGCAATACCTTCATCATGCTTCTGAAGGAGTGAAGGAAAGGAGATTGCGGTAACGGAACTTGTCAATGAAAAAGAGACACCTCCGGCAAAAATTTAGTGTAGCGCCGGATCGCTTTTTTGAAGCGCCGGTTTGTTGATCCAGACGGTCGCGGGGAGAGCCATCGGTTTTGGCATTTTTCCCTTGAAGCGTTTGGGATGTTTTATAAAGGCCGCCTCCAGAACGGCCTGCCGTTCTTTGATAATTTGCTCAGCCCGTCCGTATTGAACATCTTCCGGAGTGAGGAAGCCGATTCCGGAATGGTAATGTTCGGTATTGTACCACCGGAAGAAATCCCGGCAGAAGGACCGGGCGTCTTCGATACAACCGAACCTCTCCGGAAACTCCGGCCGGTATTTCAGGGTTTTGAACTGGGATTCCGAATAGGGGTTGTCATTGCTCACATGCGGCCGTGAAAGGCTTTTCGTAATCCCCATGTCGGCCAGAAGGAGAGCCACGGATTTCGAGGTCATGCTGGGTCCCCGATCGGAGTGGATGATCAGTTGATCCTGTTCAATCCCCTGTTTTTCACAGCCCTGTTCGATCAGTTTCTTTGCCAGGACGGCGAGTTCCCTTGGGGCGATCATCCACCCCACCGCATACCGGCTGAAGAGGTCGAGGATCACATAGAGATAAAAATACGTCCATTTTACCGGCCCCTTAAGTTTCGTAATATCCCATGACCAGACTTGATTGGGACCCTCGGCGATCAGTTCCGGTTTCGTGTATGAAGGGCGCTGAAGCTGATTTCTTCGTTCTTTCATTTCGCCATGCTTATCCAAAACCCGGTACATGGTCCTCACCGAACACAGATAACTGCCTTCATCCAACAGGGCCGCATAGACCGCTTGGGGCGCCCTGTCGACGAAACGGTCGGAATGAAGAACATCCAGGACGACATTCTGCTCTTCGACGGACAAGGCCAGGGGAGATACGGAATGTCTCCTTTCTTCCTCCCGAATCCCATTCCGCCGCTTCCAACGGTAGAAACCACAACGGGGAAGGGCCAGGGTGTTGCAGGCCTGCTTCACATTTACCTCTTTGGCTAAAGACCCGGCAACCGTCATGAGTTCCTCTCTTCGTCCTGATCGAGGGGTCTCTCCAGTATCTCTGCGATTTTTTTTTGAGCCTCGATGATAAGCTCCGCCTGCCTGAGTTTGTGCCTCAGTTTCTGTGCCTCCTTCTCCAACTCGGCAATCCGGCGAATCGAGGGATCCGGCTTCCGCTCTTTGGGCCCACGCTTCTTCGGGGAAAGGGCTTCCAGGGTTCCCTGCTCCGCCTGGCGGCGCCATGTGATAAGATTGGAAGAGTATAACCCCTCCCGGCGCAGAAAGGCACCCATCTGTCCATGTTCTTTACAGATTTCCGCTTCCCTTAGTATGCGCCGCTTGTACTCCGCAGTGAACCGACGGCGGACAGGTTTCTCGGATACTTCAGGATCAGAAACCATCTTGAAACCACGGGTCAACTTACCGGCCTCATGCATCTCGGTGATTGAGGAAATTCCAGCAGTCCTACGGGCTCCTTCCATTTCCTCAATCTTAGTGCTATGGTTCCTTAACATGACGTCCTTCTTTTCCATTACTATTTTCTCCTCCCCGCCCTCTATTATAGTGTCTAAATTACAGGGTGGAAAGTGTCTCATTTACATTGGCACAGAGGGGAATACGTGATCATCAGCATCGCCTTGTGCTTGAGGTTCCTGGTGACCGACAAGAGAGATTCCACCTCGGAGAGATCCGGAACCACCGGAAGTTTTCTCTTGGCCCGCGGATGCTTGATCTTCTCCACGGGCCATTCCCGTTTCAATGTTGTCCTGTACAAAAACTTAAGGCCGGCAACATAGTACCGGAAGGTCCCCTCCGATAGATGTCTTTCCTTAATGAGATAAAGCAGATACTCCTTGAGTTCAGCCTCCCCAAGTTCAGCCGGTGACCGGTTAAAGTATCTTGCCAGGTTTTCCGCTTCTCTGAGGTAAGTCTCCTGCGTCCTCGGTTTGGCTCCGCACAACTGAAGATCTGCCAACATCTGATCTCTCAACTTCCCCATGATTCAATCTCCTTTGATTTTGATATCCGCCAGTTCATTCCGACGGTTTGACAAAAGAAATTGTATGGAGATTACGGCTGATCAACAAGCGCTAACAAGAGGTCCATGTTGAATATTCAGGGGAATTGGTTTATCGTGAGCCACGAAAAAACGACATGGTGGAACCACCGCGCAGCGGTTTAGTTCTTCTATGCGCAATTCACATCTTATGTGCAGGCCATGTCAAGTCCGGAGTTCAGGCAGCAGGCTTTTTTGGGACGCGTCATCCAGCCTTT
>DATIKP010000081.1 GCA_035477455.1 Atribacteraceae bacterium | reverse complement strand
CCACTGAACTGATCCGTCAATACATCGAAAAACATACTGACCAAGAGGAAACCAACTTCACGGTGACCGACTGAGTTTCACTCAGCACCTTGAGTTGGCTTCCAGCCAATGACTTGAGGAGACTTGAGCCTCAAAAAGGGGACTTTCAGTCCCTAAATCTTTTAACCCACCCACTTTAGTGGGTGGTTGTTTAGAATGTGAGCTACACTCAAAAGTTGTGTATACCAAATAAAAACCGGTGGCGTATCCTAAGGTGAAGTTCCAAGCAAGAAAGATCACCTCGCTCCCCGAAGGGAGGATACATCATGAGTAAAGCAAAGCACGTTACCGAGGAATTGTCAAAGGAACCGAACCAAACCGATGGAATCAACCCGGACAGGCTTGATCCCTTGACCGAAGTCTTGAGAAAGGGAGCCGGAAAGATGCTCCAGCTGGCCAGCGAAGTAGAAGTGGAGGAGTTCATGGCCCAACACCAGTGGCTGAAAGATGAACAAGGTCACCAAGCCATCGTGCGCAATGGGTATCTCCCGGAACGAAAATTGCCCTGTCCAGTTTTTGGGGAGTATTATATTTTATTTTCAGTCCTGGGTTGAAAGAAATTTCGGCACAATCCTATTCGATATTCCAGGACCAAGCAAACCGATGACCGTCCTTACCCATCATCCCTGGTTGAGCGCAAAACCCGACGAGCCACCCCGATATATTCCCGCAATTGTTCAACCGCCTGGTGGGGGGAATCGACCAGACTGCCTTCGATACGCAACACGGCATCGGCCCGGCCTTGCAGCACCGTTTGAAGCGTCAGTACCTGCTCTTCCATAGCCGGGGTCGATGCGAATTGGATGTCGTTGGCCGGATCCACACAGATTTCTATCCGTTGCGAACCGCCGAACACCTGCACCACTTTTGCCAGGTCGGTCCAGGGACCCCGATGGAACATTCCCAGGTTGGGAATCTGCTTGATGCTCTCCAACAAGGCTGTTGTGTCCCCGCAACTGTGCCAGTAGGCGATGCCGCCGTGAAACCGGCTGAGCTCCTGCTCCGAGGGCAGTACAAATGCCTGGTAGGTTCGGGGGGACAGCAGGAGGCTGTTGACTTCATCGTTGTAGAGGTTTCCCCGTTGGACCGGTATCCCCAGGAACCGGAACCGCTGGGTGGTCCATTCAATACGGGCTTGGGTCACGTAATCGATCAGCGACCGGGCGAAATCCGGTTGATCGACCAAGTCCACGGCGATATTGGCCATACCCCTCAGGTGCATGGCCACTGCGAACGGGCTCCGCCCCCACTCGGGAAAAGCAACCTGGAAATCATCGTCCAACAGCTCTCCGATCCCGCTGTACAGGCGATGCGCCACCGGCATCAACCCGCTGTGATAGAAGTCGATGGGTTTGAGCGAGGCCAAGTCATGTTCATGTTCAATGACCGGCCGTTTCCCGATCCAGGGATCATGACCTGGTTCGAACACCACGTCCACCCCAAAGAAGCTGGGCTCGAAGGGGACCCCTAGCCAGATGGGTACAATTTTACCCACCGCCGCATAGTCGGAAAAATGTTGGTAACGGTATAGAGTCATTTTCAACTGGCTTTCCAGGTAGACGGCTGGATCGGTATAGTAGGTTTCCAGGTCGAACCCGATGATCCTAGCCCAAAGTGAATTTTCACAATCCGCATAAAAAGGCACGTAACCCAAACCCTTCTTGGGGACGCCTCTCCAGTGATCTCGGGCATCTCCGGCATTGTCTTCCCAACATTCACTCCGGCGCCGGTTTTCCGGGCTGTCCGCAATGTGGCGAATCCGTTCCTGGAGCCGCCGCAGGGCATCAACCGATATATGGTCCCCCACGATTCATTCTCCTTTCAAAATTCAGGCTATGAGGGGTTTAGGCATTTAGGCTGTTAGATAAAACGGCTACTTTTTTCTTTATAGCCTGTTTTTCTGTCTCGAATCCTTCGGTGGACCGATGGGGCGACTTCTCATCAACTTACTTGATAGCGCCAAAGGTCAATCCTTTGACCAGGTGTTTTTGGATGGCGATAATGAATAGCAGACCCGGCAAGATAGCCAGTACCCCGGCTGCCGACAGAGCACCCCAATCGACCGCCAAATACCCGATAAATTCAGTGGCTATGTATACCGGAAGGGTTCGAACGTTGAAACTGGTCAAACTGAGGGCAAAGATAAATTCGTTCCAGGAAAAGAGAAAGCTCAGCATGGCGGTAGACACCAAACCGGGCGTGACCAGGGGCAACACGATCCAACGCAGGGCGGAAAGCCGGGAGCATCCATCGATCAGGGCTGCTTCATCGATTTCCGCCGGGATACCGGAAAAAAAACCCCGCATCATCCAAACCACCAGGGCCAGGTTCACCAGGACTCCTGCCAGGATCAATCCAACATGGGTATCGATGATACCCAGGGCATGAAAAATCCGCACAAAGGGAATGATGACCACAATGGGGGGCATCATCCGGGTTGATAACACATAAAAGCCGATATCCTCCCGGCCTCGAAACCGAAAACGGGATAATACATACCCAAAAGGGGTACCGATCAACAGTGTCAAGATGACCGAGCCCAAGCTGACCAGGAGGCTGTCCCGGAACGCCATCAGGAACCCCTGTCGTTGCAGGGTGGAGAGATAATTCTGCCAGGTAGGCTGGAAAATGAACTTGGGTGGGTAGGCGATGACATCGAAGGAAGTTTTAAACGATTGGAGAATGATCCAGAAAAACGGGAATAACACGACAGCGGCCACCAGGATGAGAACGAAATGCTTGAGGAAATTTTTCATCATCGTTGATTTCTTGTTCACCGGATCTCTCCTTTCACTGGTCCAACACCTTGACCAGCCTTTTACTGATCAGTAAGGTGACCAGGAGCATAACGAGTCCGATGGTTGCGCCTACCTCCAGTTTATGAAAACGAAAACTCTCCAGGTACGCCCGGATGATCAGGGTGGACGTGGCGTGTCCGGGTCCGCCCCTGGTGATGGCGTAGATGACATCGAACGCCCGAAATGCCTCCAGCCCTCTAAAAATAAGAGCAATGGTCACGATCGGCCGAAGCAGTGGAACGGTAATGAAGTGGAAGGATTGCCAGGAGGATGCTCCGTCGATTCGGGCCGCCTCGAAGGGTTCGTCAGGCAACATCTGTAGCCCCGCGTAAATAATCAGCATGACAAAAGGCGTCCACTGCCATACATCGATCAGGATCATGGTCGGAAGGGCCATGGAGAGGCTGGTGGTCCATTCCGGGGGTTCGACTCCCACCAAACCGATCAGGTAATTAACCACTCCGTACAGGGGATTCAGCAACATGCCCCAGGTAATGCCCACTACCACCGGACTGACCCCGATGGGCAGGATAAAAATGGTCTGGTAGATCGGAACACCGGATCCCAGGCTGTTGAGAGTGAGGGCCAGGGCCAAGCCGAAGCCGAAGCTCAGAGCAACCGAGCCGAAGGTGAACAGGACGGTTCGCCAAACGGTCTGCCAAAAACCGGGATTGGCAAATAGATTTTGGAAATTCTGCAAACCCACAAACACCGCTTGCTGCGATCCGGCCGTGGTGGAGGTCAGGCTCATCCAAACCGCATAGACCGTTGGATAAAACAGCAGGCTGACCAGGGCAACAACCACGGGAAGGGTGAGAAGATAGGGAAACGATCGACTACTTTTTAAAAAAGAGGTTGACCCGGGGCTATTTTTCATCGATTTTCCTTCCATTCATAATAAAAAAAGGGGGCTCAGCCCCCTTTTTTTATTTATCAATCAAACGAATCTTCGCTTCAATTAGTCGGCTTCAGTTCCTGGAGTATTTTGTTCCACTCGGCATCCACGGAGGCCAGATCAGGAGTTTGCCCGCTTAAAAAGGCATTCTGTACCTCGGCCCTCAAGATATCGACCATCTCGAAAAAGCGTATGTTCGCCGGGGAAATGACCGCGGTCTGCAGACTCAGACTCACACCTTCCGTAAAGTCAGCTGGAAATTGGGCCATAAACCGGGGATCCTGCCATACCGAATCCCGCGGAGCCAGAACGCCCTTCATGGCCAGTTCGAATTGAATTTGCTTGGAAGTCGCCCACTGCAGGAACAGCCATGCCGCTTCCTGGTTGGCAGAACCAGGGCTCATTGAAATCGACCAGTAGTGGGAGTGACCGATCCGGCCGGCCGGACCAGCGGGGAATGGAGCCACGGAAATGTTTCCGACCACCGCCGAACGTTCCGGATCTTGCAACCTGGGATAAATCACTGATGAATCGAGTATCATGGCCGCTCGGCCGGTCAGCATGGCGGTATTTATTTCATCCCAGTCAAACAAGGTGACACCTGGAGGGGTAAATTGCAACAGTTGCAGGTACATGTCCACTCCGGCACGGCTTTCCTCGGTGTTTATTTTAGAGGTGTAATCGACTAGGTCGACATACTTACCACCGAAGGAGCGGACCACGCCGTACAAAGGCCACCACAGGTTCTCCGCACCGCGTATGGTGATCCCGTACAGGTCAGTACCTTTCTCGATCGCCTGGGCAACTGCCAGCAGTTCGTCAAAGGTTTCCGGTGCCTGGAGACCGAGTTCTTCGAAGATATCCTTGCGATAGACTAAGACCTGAGCTTCGGAAGTAATCGCAATTCGGTCCCGGTGAGGCGCACCGACGGTAGCCACGGCCCGGGCTCCCGGGAAAAAGTCCTCCCAGTCGTACCAGTCCGGATCAGTCAAGTCGGTATCTTCGAAAAAGGGATCAAGCGATGCGGTCCAGTTTTCCAGGGCGTATTTCGGAGCATCGTAATACTGGCTCATGAACACATCGAAGCCAAAAGTGCCGGCAGTCATGTCAGCCGAGATTTTGGTCATAAATGCCCCTTCCGGAAGCGTGGTCAAGCGGACGGTTATCCCGGTCAGTTCTTCGAATTGGGGAATCAGGGGTTCGATGGCTTCCTGCCAGGGGTGGATGGAAAACAAGACGTTCAAGGTGGTTCCTTCGAATTGCCGCCAATCGATTTGGTCGGAAAACTCGGGAGATATTTTAGTAGCCGCATGTACTGAGAAACTCACCAACAAAGTCAATAGAGAAACCAA
>DATIKP010000080.1 GCA_035477455.1 Atribacteraceae bacterium | reverse complement strand
TTTTACTTCGAAAATGCGGTGATTTCGGCGGCTGATTCAGGCAACTCAGGCCCGGGCTTCCTTCGTTCTTTTGCAGCAAAATTACTTATTGCAGCAGAATCAAGATTGTATGTACCCCTGGGAATAATACCTCAAATCCTCCCAATAATGGAGCAGTTTATCGAGGGGAGAATCTGCGACACCGACAATCTCGGAAAAATGTTCTGTCCAGCAGGTGTAATATGGGACAACTTGTTCAGCCTGGGCTTACTAAAGCGTCACTACCGATAGAAAAGCAGTATACGGGGGTGGGGTCGTTTAACTGGAGAACGTCTCATTAATTCCGGTAGCATCAACCTACCAGCCCCCCGGAGGCAAAAAGAATCATTCATAGCCACAGCACTATCCAATGATCCCTCTCAGGAGTATTTTCACTCCAATCGCCAGAATGGCGATACCGCCGATCAGTTCCGGCCGGGAAACCAGTTTTCTGCCCACCCGGTTTCCCAGTTCGACTCCGGCAAAAGTCATCAGACAAGTCACAGTTCCAATCAGTAAAGCGGGCGCTACGATCGAATTCGTGATCAGACCAAGCGAAAAACCGACAGCCAAAGCATCGATACTGGACGCCGCGGATGCAGCCAGAAGTGGCAATCCCCGGCTGTAATCGACGGGGGCTTGATCTTCCTCTGTTTTCAGGGCATCCCGGATCATCTTCAATCCCACCGTCCCCAGGACCGCAAAAATGATCCAGTGGTCAGAGGTTTCGACCAGGTGGGCGATTTGAGCCCCGGTAAAAAAACCGGTAATGAGCATGAAGACCTGGAAAAACCCAAAAGAGAGAGCCAAGCGCAATTTCATACCCACATTACATACGGAATGACACATCCCAAAGGCCACCGCCAGGGAAAAAGCGTCCAGTCCCAACCCAACCGCTATGACCGATAGTGTAAGCATGCAACGGTTCTTCTCCTCTGTAAATCAAAACAGTGATGGGTGATAGGCAAAAAGCTTCCCAGGGATCACCGAAAACTGTTCACCAATCACCGGTTAATATTTCATCAATAGCTTTATTGAGCCGCGGATGCCGTAGTAATCGGTGATCAGGGCCTCGGTTCGCTCTTGGAGCATGGCGATGGCTTCCTCAATTTTTCCGTTCTTCCGAAAACCCTGTTCGTACGCCTGACGGATTTCTGTCCCGACGTTGATTTTAGTGATGCCATGGGCGATGGCCTGTAGGACATAGGTTTTCTGGATACCCGATCCCCCGTGGAGGACCAGAGGCCGGTTGGTCATCCGGGCGATGGTGTCTAAGTGGTCAATGTTCAAACAGGCCTCCATCTTTTTATTGTCCCGGGCGGCGCCGCTGATTGCCCCGTGGATGTTCCCCACGGCGACCGACAACCAGTCCACTCCGGTCTCATCGACAAATCTTTTCGCCTCCTCGGGGGAGGTAAAGCCCTTTCCGGAAACGAACAGCTCTTCATAAGGAGGCAAAGGACCCGCCTCGTGGCCGAGAACAGAACCCAGTTCCGCCTCGACCAGGACATCCCGGGCATGGGCCATATCCACCACGACCCGGGTAATCCGGATGTTCTCCGCCAGGCTCAAGCGTGATCCGTCGATCATTACCGAGTCATAGCCCAAATCCAATGCCTCTTTGATCAAGGACTCCCAATCGACTTCTTTCCCTTCTTCATCGACCACCGGTACATGGTCCTGATGTAAACGGGAAACCGACCGATCCGCCCAGCGGTCGTACTCTTCCTTGATCGCTCGGAAACTTCCCGCTTCAAAACGGTTGATATCCGGACGGGCCACTTCCAGCAGGGCAAATGTTTCACATTCACGCAGAACTTCAGCAACCGCCCGCACCATTGGTAGATACGGAATGTTGAAGGCCGGGACCACCACGTGTTTCCGGTACGCCCGTTCCATGATTTCCCCAAGAGACATTGCCGCGAGGTTTTGTTCTGATTTTGGTGTATTCAAATTGATCCCCCTTTCTGTTCCGTCAATCCCGGTTATCCGATATCCAAAAAGACCACACCATTCTATCACACATAGGGTAACGGCGATCCCTCGTAGTAATGGTATAATACACCGTAAAGAAACTATATGCCCAATGGTGAATCATGAAAAAAAAGAAAGTAGTAGTTGTAGGTGGCAGTGGTCATATCGGGAGTTATCTCATTCCCATGCTCGTGACCCGCGGGTACGAAACCGTGGTCTTTTCCCGCCGGAATACAAAACCCTATCCCGCTTCATTAGCCTGGCGGGAAGTCGTCTGGGTTGATACCGACCGGGAAATCGATGAAAAAAACGGCCGCTGGGCAGAACTCCTGGAGGAACACTCACCGGACATTCTGGTCGATATCATTTGTTTCGAGCCGGAGAGCGCCCGGCTTCTGCGCGAAGTTTTTGTGGAAAAAGAAACTCACCTTCTGTCCTGCGGAACGGTCTGGGTCTATGGAAAAACGGAAATCGTCCCGACGCCGGAGTGGGCTTCCCGTTTTCCGCAGAACGACTACTCCCGGAAGAAAATGATCATTGAAAAAGAACTGCTGGAGGCTACCAGTCGGGGAGAGATCCGCGCGACAGTCATCCATCCGGGTCACATTACCGGACCTGGTAAACCCTTCATCACCCCGTTTGGGGACAACAACCCCAGAACAATTCAGCAAATCATCAACGGGGAGGAGATCTTTCTCCTGGATGGGGGATTATCGACGCTTCATCATGTCCACCCCAGAGATGTCGCCGCCCTGTTCTTCCGGGCTCTGGAGCTTCCGCGATTCTCGGTCAGGGAAAGTTTCAACTGCTGCGGAAGCCACGCGCTGACCTTTTTGGGGTTGGGCCGCTACCTGGCCCGTTTGCTCGGGGTTGAATTCCGCTACCAGTCTATTTCTCTCGAAGAATACGAAGAGCGCTTTGGGTTCCCGGAGATGGCTGCACTGCATGTCCGGCAGGGCTGCTGTGTCTCGATGGACAAAGCCCGAGAGCTCCTGAATTTCCTCCCCAGTTACAGCCCGGAAGAAGCGGTGCGGGAGGCCGTCGAAGATCTGTTGAAAAAAGGGATACTCAAGGAGACGAATGATGAGCATATATAAGGATTGTGATATCCGAGGTCGGTACGGCGAAGAACTGGGAGAACGGGAAGCCCTTCTGATCGGACGCTCTTGCGCGAGCCTTTTCCCGGTATCGGCCACCACAGCCGTCGGGGGTGATGTCCGTATCAGCACTCCTCTTTTGAAACAGGCGGTTATCGAAGGATTGACCGGCGGCGGCTTGGCGGTTTATGATCTGGGGACTGTTCCCACTCCCGTATTCAATTTCGGTGTGGAGATCCTGAAGGCAGCGGGAGGGATCATGGTCACCGCTTCACACAATCCTCCAACCTACAATGGCTTTAAAATCGCGATGGGCAATCTGCCCCTGTCCACGGCCGAACTCCAGGAGATCGAGCGCCGGGTCCGGGAAATGGATTTCCGGGTTACTCCGGGGCCGCCAGTCCAGTGCTTGAACGTCCTTGGTGAGTACATTAACTCTCTGCACTCGCAGCTCAGTTTGCCCGGGAAGCCTTTACGGGTGGTCGTGGACTGTGGCAACGGATCCTTATCGAACATCGCACCCGATTTTCTCACTTCCCTGGGATACACGGTGATTCCTTTGTTCTGCGAACCAGACGGGGCGTTTCCTAACCGCTCTCCTAACCCCTCCGCCCCCGGAGCACTATCCGCTTTGTCCCGCACCGTAGTTCAAGAAAGGGCGGTGGTGGGAATCGCTTTTGACGGTGACGGCGACCGAGTGGTTTTTGTCGATGATTCCGGTAACGTCCTTCCCGCTGAACAGGTTATGATTTTCTTTCTCCGTTCCCGGCTGCCGGACAGACTCCGGGGGGAAAAGTTCATCTACGATTTGAAGTCGTCCCGGATAGTTGCTCAGGAAGTTGCTCGATTAGGTGGAGTATCGCTTGTAGAGCGCTCAGGGTACAGCTTCATGAAGAGCCGGTTGATCCAGGAAAACGCCTTTATGGCCGCTGAGATTAGCGGCCACTATTTCTTCCGTGAACTGGGCCGTGACGACGGCCTGTATGCCGCCGCCGTTTTTCTCGCCCAGCTCTCCAGCCTTAATGAGCCGTTATCCACGATTACCGCTACCTATCCCCAACCCCATGTGTCCCAGGACATCCGGATCCCTTCCCGGGACTACGAGGATATCTTCACGGTTCTTGACCGTTCCCTCCCGGGGGTCCACATCACTCGGCTGGACGGGATCCGGGCCGAATGGTCCGATGGCTGGGCGCTGATTCGCAAATCCGTCACCGAGCCGGTCTATACCCTGCGTTTTGAGGTGAACCATCCGGACAATCTCCTACAACTGGTCAACCGTTTTCTCGCTCCCCTCCCGGACATGGAAAAAGAAGTTCTGGAACAAATCGCGTTGTCCCGGGAAGCCGGGGAATAGCATCAACGTTCGTTCACCGGCTTTACGTTCAAACCCATAAGCGAATCGAGGACCGGTTTCAGGGGGAAATTTCCGACCAACGAATCCCGGTATTTCCGGTAGAGATGCTCACGGCCTTCCAAAAGCTGTTCGGAGCTGATCCCGTAATCGATGGAAAGTGTTGCCTCCACAAACGCGGACAGGTCGTCACAAATCTTCAGGAGCCTCCCATCGAGCGGTCGGTATTCATCCCGGTTGAACTCCCGGGCGATCACCCCCCGCCGGGAGATGTCCGGTCTGTCTTCCTCGGTGCGCTCGACACCCTCCAGGACTACCTTATTTTCGAACTCGGCCCGGGTAAAGTAGACAATCTCCTGCCGGCAGTAGGTTGGGAGCTGGGGAAGGATTTTTTCATCGAGCTGAGAACGCTCGTATTCCTTGAGAACAGCGTCGAGTTCGTCGACCGCCCGTTTGACCGGAGAAATAATATCCCGGGTCAACACCTCGGGAAGATCATGGAACAACCCGGCGAAAAAGTCGTTGTACAGGCGTTTCGGACAGGGCGAAAAGTTCCGGCAGAACAAATAGGACAACAGGGCCACTACCAGCATATGTCCGAGCACCGACGTGCGGGGGATGCGCTCCGACTGGCCCCATCGTCGCTGAAAACGGAGTTGCCCACATAGATCGATAAAATTCCGGTATTTGACCATCTCCCGGACACACTCCAGCTCGTAATGGCGGACCAGTTCGCGTTCGATCGCTTCCCGGGTTTCTTCGAGGCCATACAACCGAGGACTGTAATTGTAAATAATCTGAAATTCCCAGTGCGTGGCGAAGTAGTGGGCGGCTCGGATAATCCTGCGCTCCACAGCCAAATCCTCCCCGGCAAGATACGCCCGGAATCTTTCAAAAAAATCCCCGGTCAGCCCTCCGATCTCAGGGGAGAGTTTACTCAAGACGAATTCGTTGAGCTTCTTCCGGATTTCGACCCGTTCGACCAGGCGGTGAAAGACCGGGGGTTTGATGTCGGTGAGGACCAAGCGCTCCAAATACTCGAAGAAACCTCCTTCGATCACCGCCTCCCACTGGATATTCGACCCACTGATTTCCTCTTCGATCCGGCCGAGAAGCCAAGCGATGACCATTTTATGGGCCTGCTTATCCATTTCGGTAAACTCAATGGGACGGATTTGATCGTTCCAGCGGTGCATACTGGCCCCTTGAAATATTTTTTTTATCAAACCGGCGGTTACCATTAAAGTCCCTCCTCTCCTCTGTAAATAAAACTGTGATCGGTTATCGGTATTGAGAATTTCTCAATCTGTTCTCGACTTTCCCCGAATCTGTTTCCCGCTACGCCGTCTTATCCGGAACCTTCTTCCGGGGAGAGTTGCGAAAGAGGGGATAGACTCCCTCCACTAACGAACGCAGGCCGCCGGCAGTCGACAGATTCCACATCCCGTGTTTCACCTCGGAGAGAAATTCCTTCAACACGATCTTTTCCTTAATTTCTCCTTCCTCCTTGACCAGGGTAAGCCGGTGCAGGGAATAGAGGCCGATTAGAAACGCTATGAAGAAAAAGAAATCCCAGTGATGAAAATCCAGTGCTCGGAAAGCAAGGTCACCCTCCGGGCCGGACCACTTGATCGTCCACGACAATTGTCTATAGCGGAAGTAATCGACGAATTGTCCTCCAATAATCGGGGCGATTCCGGCGACGATGGCGCTACAAAGGCTGTTGGTTGCCAGATAGACCGTTCCTTGCCCACGAGGAGCCAATTTCAAACCGATGTTCAGAGAAGAGAGGGTAACCCCGGCTGTGGAAATGCCGGAAAATATATGAATCAGAATTAGGAGGGGAACCGTCAGGATATAGACATCCGGCAACATCGTGAAGGTCCAGGCCAAGATGCATACAATAAAAAGTGGACCGCTCACCCTGAGGACAGCTTTGTTGCTGAACCGATCGGAAAATTTTCCCCAGATCCCAAGAAACATGATATTCATAAACTGGCTCAACACCGAGAGGAGAATAATATAGGACAGACTCAATCCGATCCCTCTTAGCATATAGACGGTGAAAAACGGGGCAGCCAGGTTGACCGCGAAATTCCAGGAAGTCAGGAAAATGATTAAATTACGGAAATTCGGAGTCTGGAAAGGCAAAGAAAGCAGGGAAAGAAAGGATTTCTGTTTCTCCGGGGGCTTCATGCGCGGTTCGGGGGTCATCACAAGATAATAAACACTCATCAGTCCGGCTATAATGCCCAAGCTGAAGAGGAGAGCATAGCCGTAGAGTTCCACCGCCGGAAAAGCCCGGCGCCAGTAATCAAGGAAATAACCCGATGTCAGGCTGACCACCATTCCCAACCCCTGGGACATACTCATTCTCCCGGAGAAAAAGGAACCCAGTTTGTTGTGGGGGATAAAATCATGCATCCAGGAATGCCAGCTGCACGAAGTGACCGAATTGGCCAGAGCATGTAGGAGTAGGCCTCCGCTCAAAAACAGGAGCCGCAGGTCCGCCGAGGAAAGAAAGGGTATCGCCACCAGGAACAACAGGAAAAGCCGGCTGCCCAGCGAGGAAATAAAGACGATCATATGGCGGTTCCGGTATCGTTCAATCAGGTACACGGTGGGAACCTGCATCAAATGCGCCAGTGAGGGGATGGCGGCCAGGATTCCGATGATCAGGTTGGAGGCCCCGAGACGCACGGCGAAATCGACCAGGATCACGCCTCCGGTCAAGGCCACCATTACCTGGCTGACCAGTCCGTCTTTTAGGATGTAAGAAAGTCCTCGATAGGTGTCCGCGGCGGACATCGATTCATGGGGGGCCAGTTGTTCACGTAGCCTGTTCCAAAAACGGTTCATAGACAAGGACCGTGCCCTCTCCAGTCCCCTTCGGGAAATAACTCCGGAGGCTTTCTTGAGGGGAACGGTAAGCATGCGGGAAACCCTGGACAAAAAAAGCATTTGTGTTTACCCTCCGGGAGCTTTTTACTCACATGTTTATGGACTTTCCAGCGTGCTTCTGGGCGCCTCCTCTGCGGCTGGAAAGAACGAAAATTCACCGGATATCAGAGAACATCTTTCTTATACGAAAAAACCTGCTTTCCGGGTACGCTCGCTTCATATTGTCCGAAAGCCATCGGGAAATGGTGTTCTACCAAGAACTTATCGGCCACCGGTCAACACCTTGCAGTCGGTTATGATAGTCAAAAACTATTAAAGGAGCACATTCCATGGTGAAAAAAACACCACAGAAAAGAGACGCCGGAAGATGGCTGGCTTGGGAATGAATTACGGCAAGCTACTGATCAGGTGGCGCAGACCATCTTCCGCGCTTCCGTTGAAATGGAACCTGACGACCCGTCGTTTCCGTTCCTGAAGAGCTTCCCGGTCCCCCCGGGCCTGAGCGGCTTTCAGGATGCCGAAACTCATCGAAGAGACGGATCCTCCGGGATGATTCGGTATGAGGCAGTCCTTTCGGTCGCGAGCCGTGATCTGGATAAAAAGGCCGTTCCCTGCATCACCCTTGTGGAGCTGTCCGGTGGAATGAAGAAAACGAGGACCATAACCGAGCGTGGTGGCCAGTCCGGTTCTGTCCCGCACCAAAGTGCGCAATTCGTCGAGGAGACAGTTTATACTCGGCCGGGTATCGACATAGGCTTGCAAACTGATATAACCTTTGTCGTTTTTCCGGCCTATAAATTCCCGGAGAACCTCTCCCAGTGAAACTCCGCTGACCTCGCCATACACATCGACGGGACCCTCGGTAAGCATGGGGGATTCGGCGGGAAACGCGCCCTTTTCCAAATATTCCGAGACCATCCGGCGAGCCAGTCGCTTTGCCGTTTCGACGTCCGGTTGATCGAAGGGGTTGATTTTGAGAAGGCTGCCGGCGACGGCGGTTGCCAGTTCCCACCGGTATAGCTGGCTACCTAATCCATAGTGGTCGTCAACGGAAAACCGGATAACCGGATGGCCTGCCTGCGCCACAGCGTCAGCGAAACCGGGAAGAAATTCGGTTTCTCCGTCTTCAAGAAAAACAAAGAGGCGATCTGTCCCATACACCGCAACGGCCCCCGGCCGTTCCCCCACCACCGGCAGGATTCCTTTACCGTATTTACCGGTACTTTCAGCGATAAGCTGCTCGACCCAATCTCCAAAAGAACGTAGAGCCGGAGCGATGAAGAAGGTCAACTTATCCCGTCCCTGCCGGGCACATTCCCCGATGGCCGCACCCAGCACCAGCCCAGGATTGTCCATGACCGGGATATTTATTCCGGATCGTTCCATCTCCCGCTCCGCCCTGGCGAGCAGCCGATCTAGATCCATCCCGCCCAGCGCTGCCGGAACGCACCCGAAATGCGACAGGGCAGAATAGCGACCACCCAGATTGGGATCGTTCAAAAATATTTTGCGGAAACGGCATTCACCAGCCAGATCAATCAGACTTGATCCGGAATCGGTAATGGCGACAAAATGGCGCCCGGCCTCTTCCTGGCCCTGCGTCTCGGCAACCAGCCTATAGAAGTATTTAAAAAAGGAAATGGTTTCCACTGTCCCACCGGATTTTGTAGACACGATAAACAGTGTTTTTTTTCGGTCCAGGCGTTCCGTTTCCCGGAGTATCCTTTCCGGATCGGTACTGTCCAAAACCGCAAGGTCAATCCACCCCTCCTGGACTCCGAAAGTATGACGGAATACTTCGGGAGCCAAGCTCGACCCACCCATTCCCAGGAGAAGAGCCTGCTGGTATCCCTCCTCCCGCAAGGCGGCACAGAACCCGTCGATCTCCGCGAGCTGGGATCGCATGGATTTTGGTGAATCCAGCCATCCCAGACGGTTTACAATTTCATCCGGCTGCGATGACCAGAGGGTGTGATCGTGGTCCCGGATCCGCTCAATGAACTTACCTTCGCTCAGTCGCTTCAGTGCGTCCTCGACATCGCCCGCGTAGCCTCCAAGTCGGTAATGATCGGGGATACTCTGCACGAAAGACCACCTCCTTATTTTCGATCGCATCGTCCCATATACGTAAACCCATCCCAACCCAATCCCGGTATCCGCCACGCAGCGGTTGGACGACTCCTCGCCCCACCTGTTCGCACTCTCTTATTCTCCGCTTTGCCTTCCTCTCACCGTTTTGTTTCAATATCATACCAAAAGGAGACACACCAGGAAATAAGCGGTTGCGCCAGCGGGAAGTCTCGGGTACAATGGTGCGTGACTGAATCGGCCGATCGGCAACCGACCGCGAAAAGGAACGAACGCATGACCGGACAACCACTTCCACCAAAAACAAACCGGGGAATATCCCTGACCCTTTCCATCCGATCATTTGCCTCCGGGGAGAATGGCCAGCGTCAGAAAATATCGGCCTTGGTCGCCAAAAGCCTGACGGTATATCACCCTTGTCCTTCCGGAAATGCAATGGGCAGGAATCCGACTGTTCCAGAAAACTGCTTGTCTCCAAGGGAACCTCAGCCCCATAGAGCTAATATAGATGACTAACCACAGCCATGCGCCCAGTCAGAGCAGCGCCCTACCCAGGAAAAGTAGGACCACTCTTTTTTATGGCCGTTAAGCGGGAACAAATACGAAAAACCCTGCGTTTATTCGTTCCGACCTGGGGTAAACTGGTCGGGATTCTCTTCGTCTTGAAAACTCTCCCCTTCGGCGTACTCTATAACCCTTTTATTAGATTCTATACCCGAATCTATATCGAATATATCGAGCCGTTCATCGAATCTTCTGACCGGATCATGATCATCGCCCCGCACTGTGACGACGAAATCCTGGCTGCAGGCGGAATCATTCAACGGTCGGCTGCAGCGGGACAGACGGTGAAAGTTGTTTTTGTAACCTCCGGTGATGGTTTCGGGTTAGAATACGAAGGTCTGAGCGAAACCAATCGACTACCCCGCGGAGTGAACCTGGGCTATTTAAGGCAACGAGAGGCTATCAAAGCCCTGGAAATCCTTGGCTTAGCCAAGGAAAATATCATCTTCCTGGGCTACCCGGACAAGGGGCTGGAAAAAATGTGGTGGCTCTTTCATTCCCACGATCAACCTTACTATTCAAGGAACATTAAAGGTTATCGGAGCCCGTACTTTACCAGTTACACTCCCGGAGCCGTCTTCTGTGGGAACAAACTCCTCGATGATATCATGCGCTTGTTCACATCGTTTCAACCCAATACCCTCTATCTGCCTGACTCGTACGACCTTCATCCCGACCACCGGGCAACTTACTGTTTCGTCCGGGAAGCCCTGGAAACACTGCGGGGCCGGGGCGTCAAATGGGTCGAAAACCTGCAAGTCCTCCTTTACCTGGTTCATTACGGCCGCTTCAGATGGCCTCCCCAATGGGGGTATGATCCCCGGTCCCGGCTCTACCCACCACGCAAGCTACTCGGGGTACGCCGCTGGACCAATATCGAATTGACCCCGGAAGAAACCGTCCTGAAAAAAAAGGCACTAGAGAGCTACCGGAGTCAGAAGGTACTGCGGGAATTTCTCTTGTCCTTTGCCAAGCGGACCGAGATTTTCGCACACGACACTACATATCGCCTTCCCTGGAACGACTCACTGACCATTTTTGGCTCTCGTAGAGACTTCAAACTACCGATGTTGGTGGGGGGTGGGGATATCCAGAAAGTGAAACTGGAACAGAGAGAAGACCGCTTTTCCGTTGCCCTGTTTGTCGATTCCGGGATTCCCTTGCGGGTTCGTTACCGGATCTTGCTGGTTGGCTATCGAGAGGGGGAAATTGTCTTTCGGGAAAGCTATGTCATCTTTAACCGGAGGCGAGCAGTTAAAACCATGGGGGATAAGCACGCCGCTCCTCCTCAGGTGAATTCCGGACCAGGGTATATCCGGCTTGACTTTCAGCTGAATCAACACAGGGCGCCAAAAACGGTCTTTTTCTCAGCCGAGTCGTTTTTGCGAAAGAATTTTATGGTCGATCGTTTTCCCTGGAGTCTGGTCGTTTTTGAAGAAGAGTTATCAAGTAATCCCGATCGGGATGGGGATAGACTGTTTCGTCGAGAAGACGCATAACGCCGCTTTCCAGGAATACATTGTGGATTAATTTTCCGGAAGGATGGAAGTGTTCGAGAAGTAAATATCCACCTCCCCGGACCAAGGACAGAAATATCGCCCGCAACCGGCGAAGATGACCGGGGCCACCCAAGTAATAGAGCATCTCGGCAATGATCAGTAAGTCATATCTTCCCTCGATCGCTTCGCGAGTCACGTCCCGTTTCCATAGCCTCACCCGTTCTCCAAAGCGTTCCAGGTGCTTCCCGGCGCGTTCAATCGCTATGGCTGAAATGTCCACGCCGATCACCGTATAACCTTTTTCCAGAAGCATTTCGGTGAAAACCCCTTCGCTGCATCCTATTTCGATAACGGAATGAATACCCTCCGGGATGGCATCGAGGATCCGCCGGTACTTTTCCTGCTCAAATTCACTTCCCCGGTAGTTCCAGGGATCCGGTCGGAAGCGGTAGAGTTTTTCGAAGCGCTTTTCTCCGAAAAGGCAGGGAATGAGCGGCCAGAAAATCAGCCATAAGGTGTTCTCCGCAATCGACCTGATTTTCCGGAAACCTGGTATTCTTGACATTTTCATGGCTCATACTATAATGAATATCGTTCTGCCAGACAAGGGTTCGAATTGGAAGAAACTTCATGACTACGCCGGGTCCATTGCCGGTTTAACCAAGTCTTGGGGAGGCTCTTATGGAAATTAGAATAGCCCAGCCTCACGAGAGCGCGGATTTTGCCCGCTTGGTGCTTTTCTCCGGACCCCGGCTGCTGCCGGCCTTGTTTGGCCCCCGGGTCGAGGACCTGCTACGCTTTCTTTTCACCCGCCCAAATAACCTGTTCAGTTTCGAACATGTCCGGTTCGCTCTGGCCAATGAACGAATCATCGGAGTTGCTTTGGCCATGGATGCTCATACCTATAACCGGGAAGGACCGGGTACCGCTGCGGGGATGCTCCGCTTCCTGAAAGGCGGGTTCTTGCCCCTTTTTTTTCGTCTCCTGAGAATATACCGCATGAGTCATACCATTACGACCGGTCAATACTATTTAAGTTGTCTCGCAGTCGCCCCGGAATTCCGGGGAAAAGGAATTGGTAAAAACCTGTTAGACGTTTTTGAGCACGAAGGCCGCGCCCTGGGAATGGGTGAGACAGCCTTAGATGTCGAAGTCGATAACCGGAATGCCCGGCGGTTTTACCTCCGGGAAGGCTATGAATTCCGGAAGGAAGGTCCGTCGGTTCTGCTCGGCGGACAACGTTTCCAGTTCATTCGCATGGTAAAAAAGGTTCATGGATTGTCCAGGTCTTGACAATATTTGGCAATATATCTGCCCATAGACAAGGCATTCCTTTCGTGATAGCCTGATGGCGCTGGTTTAGGAACAGGCGTCCGGTCTTGCGACCGGAAAAGCCGGGCACACAGCAGCAGGAGAACCTGCGGGACCAAGCATATCCCCCGCAGGTTTTTTGTTTTTGAACAAAAGGTGGTTGGCTCATTGGACTTATCCGGAACGTATTTTGTCAGTCAGCGAATTCTCCTGTATATTTTTTTCCTGAACATTGCGGTCGCGCTGATCAAAATCACCTATGGTTTTCTGATCGGTTCTGCCAGTATCACCGCAGATGGATTCCATTCTCTGACCGACGGAGCGGCAAACGTTCTTGCCTTAGTCGGACTTTCCGTGGCTCATAAGCAAGCCGGCAGACCGCGAACATCCCTATGGACATAGAAAATACGAAACATTCACCTCCCTGACCATCGCCATCATGCTCTTCCTGGTAAGCGGCAATCTACTGCGGGACGGGTTATCCCGTCTGTCAAATCCGACAGTTCCTGAAGTTACGGCAATCGGGTTTCTCGTCCTACTTCTGACCGTCACGGTTAATCTCTTCGTCTATTTCTGGGAGAACCGAGCCGGACATCGCTTGAAAAGTGAAATACTGATTAACGATTCACTGCATACCCGCAGTGATATCCTGGTTTCTCTCTCCGTCATCGGGACGTTGATCGGGATCAGAATGGGTATTCACTGGCTCGACGTGGCTACAGCGGTGGTGATCGCCGGATTGATCCTGAAAACTGCGGTTACCATACTCGTTCGAAGTTCCGGCATTCTCTGCGATCGAATTACCCTGGATCCCCGCCTCATCGAGCAAACAGTCATGGATATCCCCCGGATCCGCGAATGTCACAAGGTGAGAACCCGGGGGAAAGAAGACGACATTCACATCGACCTTCATGTGCTGGTCGATGAGGCTATGTCGGTATCCGAAGCGCACAGCCTGGCCTGTCAGGTGGAAGGAAAGTTAAAGAAGGTTTTCCCGGGATTATCCGACGTCCTTGTACATATCGAACCCGGTTTGACTGTTCCGGATCGGACCTTGAAAGCTAAAGGGTAGTCGGGCAGGTCAGCTTAACTCAGGATGAGATGAGGCCATCTGTTATATCTGTACCTCTTCAACCCGAACTGCTCAGGTTGGCTTCGGAAGAATTCCTCCTCTCCCCAGTAAATGATCGGGAACCCTCGTATCGACAACAACCGACTCCGTTACTGACCGTCGACAAATACTGCTGACCACCAACCTCGGATTTTAACCGGTTAAAGAATCTGCTGGATATATTTTTCCAGGTCTTCTTTGGGCATCAATTCCACGCGTTCTCTGACCACCCTCCCTTGACGGTCGATGAAAACGGTATGAGGAACCCGGCTGACATCATACAGCCGAGCCACAGTCATATCCCGGTCGTAAAGAACCGGATAGATAATCTGGTTCCTCTCCACAAATTCCTCGATCTCTTGCCTTAATCCTATGCCCAGGATAACGAGACCCTGGGAGGCTCCGTACCGTTCATGCATTTCGTTAAGAAGCTGAGCTTCTTTATTACAATCCGGGCAACGGGCAAGAAAAAACGCCATCACCACCGGCTGTCCCAGGTAATCCGCCAGGGATACTTTTTCCCCTTCGAGCGTTTCCAGGGTAAAATCGCTGGCCTGTGGCGGTGAGGATAGCATTCCTGAACGAAACAAAAAGAAAACCACGACAACGACGGCAACCGCCACTGGTATCAATTTTTTGGGAGGGTTCTTCCCCCACCCCCCCTTTTTTTCTTCTCTTTTTTCCATCATCGCTTCCTCCCCATACTGTCATTCCTGAATGTCGTTAACAATTAACAATATTCCATGTAAGATCCGCAACCAGTCGGTGCCCGACGACTGCGAGCATGAAAACTAATCCATCACTGTTCAGTTCCGGAGGCACTCCGGACAAATATCATCAGTCCGGCTACTGCGGGCTCTGGCAATGATATCCCGGTCTTTCCACAGGCCTAAAAGACTTTCCCGGGCTTTCTGTTCGAGAGACCATAAATACACCAGTTGGTTTTCCCCGGCGGTTTTTTCATCTACCTCAGCCAGACCCTGCCTGATCAGTTCCGCATTGACCACAATCCACTCACCGTCTCCTTCATCCTGATCGGGAATGTAAAGATATCCGGTCCAGAGCGAGTCTTCGGGGCCAAATCCCAGGGCAAAGTCGAAATATACCTCCCGGTCGGCAACCAGTCTTCGCAATTCCAACTGTCCCTGACCGTAGACTCCTGGCAGACCGAGAGGAGGATTCACCCCGGCCAGGCGGATCCTCTTCTGTAAGGTTTCTCCACCATAGGAAACTTCCGCGAGAACAATGTTGGGTCGGGGAACTCGAAGGATTCTCGCGGTCATCGGTCCTTCCTGGGCTCCCGCTCCGCCACTGATCATGGTCACACTCAAGAATAAGAACAATAACGTGACGAGAAAAAGTTTTTTCATGATCTTCTCCTTTGTTCTGAATTATCGTTTTCCTCTTCTGACTGTTCCCTGGAAAAGACCGATCAATACAAAGCGGTTCCCCAGAGTAGGATGCTCAACATGAAAAACAAACCGGCCAGCGCAATTTTGGAAAAAAGAATATTTTTCCGGCCGAAACTAACCAATGCTTTAGACTGACTTCCGTAATACACCGTAGCGAACACCACCAGGAGGGGCACAATAAAAAAAGCGTTATAGAGGAGAAGGTACATGATGGCCCGCAACCGATAGGTGGTTTCGGCATGGATGAGCATAATGATTGGAAAATAGATCTGGCCGGTACACGTCGCCTCGAGAACCGAGATCACCACCCCGCTGAGGACGGCGGCAACTATCAAATTCCGGTCGGTGAAGTTCTTTTTCAGATACTGATTGATTTTTATGCGTATTCCCTTGGGAAGCCCCAGGGAAAACCCGGTTTCTTTTTTGTCTTTTTTATACTGAATCGCATCTTTGATACTGAAGACGGCAAAGATAAGCAGCAATGAAGCCATCGCCCCGTACATGATTCGGGTAACGAAATAATATCCCTCCAGGACCTGCCAGATTTGGAACAACAGAAGACCGAGCAAGAAGTAGACAACATAGACGGTCATGCTGTAGGTAAGTCCGATTTTCAATATCTTATTGCGGTTGTACCCCAACGCCAACAACAGGTTGACCATGAACACTATGGTAGCAAAAGCGCAGGGGTTCAGGCCATCCAGAAGGCCCGCCCCGGCCACCACCCAAAGCGTCATTCCCTCGAATCGCTGAATAAGGCTTTCCATGGCGCTCCCCGGAACGTTCACGGGGAAGACCCGCCGCTCCCCTTCGGGGAGTCCCAGGGTTCTGACAATCAGTGCTTCCAATTCTTCGGCAAATGTCGTTTCATCTTCAGAAGCAAGATACCCCGCCTCAGTGAATACGGTCACGGAAGCTTTCTCTTTCACCTGCCAGAATTCCTCGAGTTCAACCAACTTCTCATAATTCTCGGCGAAGATATAATCGAGATAGAGCACCTTGATTTCATCCTGGTAACGCTCTAATAGCGGGGCGGCAATCTCGTTTTTGATCCTCCGGCAGATGAGGCACCGAGAGGACCAGAAAAATTTCACAACCGGTAGTTCTTCAACAGTCAGGACCTGAGAAAAATCAGCCGTAACCGACTGGCGGTCGATGAAAGTGATCCGGTCTTCAAAGCGTACGAACCCATTCATCAGGAAAGGCAAATTTTCCGCTGTGCCCACAACAATGATCCGGTCGGGGAGCGCCCTTTCAATTTCCTCCAAAAAGGGAGCCAGCGAGTCTAAAGAGTCGTCCACGAAATTGAAGAAAAGCACCGAACGGTAATTCTCTGTATGACGGAAAAATGGCAGAAAAACACCCTCGTCCATCTCCAGCCTGTCGGAGAGGACAAGAGCATGTCCCTCATCGGCGAAGCGTCCGAGTATATCAAAGCTCGTGGCCACGTCTCCGGGTGAGGGGAGAATCACGACTTCTCCCGGCCCGGGGAGCAAGTGCTCCCATTCTTCGTCAGACAAACCATGGTCTCCCAAGTCCACCAAAACCGAATACATTTTCTGGTCTTCAATGGCGAACACGTTTTCCAGAGAACCATAGATATATAATTCATGCCCCCCTGCCCAGGCAGTCCAGACTAAGAACATCATCAGTGTAAGAATAAAAAGAAGCTTCCTCAGTTGCTGCACCTCCTCTTCCTATTCTTCATAGTATACGGGTAGAACCAGGAAATGTTCCCTTATAATAAAATTTATAACCATTGTACATTATACAGCTTTTCGTCTAATCTACTCCGAACCATTCCTTGAGGTCTTGCTCTGCGGGGACTTTCCCCTGGGAAACTACTTTCCCATCAACGGCGATACCTGGGGTCATCAATATCCCGGCTTCGGCAAGTTTTCCCAGATCATTGATATGTTCCACTTCCGCCCCGATACTGTAGTCGACGAGAAATGCCTTGATGACATCGATTACGTTCTGACATTTTTTACATTTCTGAACACCATAAACCTGGACTTTCATCGTCTTTGCTCTCCTTTCCTCCATTAAACCCTTTTGGCATAGAATCGCCTTGCCAATATGATGAACCTTTATATAATAACCCCGCCGGAACGGACAAATGTTCCACCGCCAAAACATAGACTATGCCTTTTTCGAGGTCTCTGTTTTAACTGATGATGAAAATCGCCTTCGAGTATTAACTGTTCATCCTGCCCGTCAACGAAAAACACAAACGGTTCTCCGGCGAACTCTTCCTGGGCTATCTCTGGCTTTACGCTATCGCCCGCTTCGACATCGAATATTTGCGGGAGAAATCGTTCGTCATCGACAAGGTCCTGATCATCGGCCACTTCGCCTGTCCTGTCGATTTCCTCTGTCGCCCTTATGCTGCG
Source organism: Atribacteraceae bacterium (assembly GCA_035477455.1). NCBI lineage: Bacteria > Pseudomonadati > Atribacterota > Atribacteria > Atribacterales > Atribacteraceae > Atribacteraceae bacterium. Next base: position 13,459 of record DATIKP010000080.1, on the reverse strand, counting down.
GAAAATAACGCAGCGATCCCGGGGTAGCGGCCAAAAAGGGACGGCGTAAATTTACTGGTGTTTGGGTCTACGCATAAACCCCATAAGGATCTTTATAGGACAGTTACGATCATCAAGAGGATAATCATATTGGCGAGGAGTGGCCGATCCAGTCGGCGATCCGATACTGTTCCGGTCAACATCCCCCCCCTTCCCCATAATCCACTACGACCGGCAACCGGTCCCGGGCTGAATCCATGATGGCCAGGATGACCTTACTGACCCGGTAGCCATCCTCAAACCCGACCAGGAATTCCTCACCACTTCTCAGCCGGTCGACAAAATCCCGGATACTTTCATAAGCGAATCCCATTGGTTTTCCGTGGACCGTCGGCATGATCAGAATGTCCGGATGGTCGCTTTTTTCCGGGAGATAGCGCTCGAAAGCTTGATTCCCGGTTAAATCCATATTAATCATGCCCCGCTCACCCAGAATGTTCAGCTTAATATCGTTCCAGTGGGGATGGGTATCCGGGACGATCCAGTTATTCTCGATGCTGGCGATCACACCGTTGTCAAATTCCAGAATACTCTGATAAATATCAGGCAATAAAACACCTTTATTGACCAGTACTTCCGAGCGACTTACAGAATACACGCGGTGGACTTCGCCGCCGGAGAAAAACCGCAGGGTATCCACCGTATGACTTCCCAGAAACCACAGGATTGACGATTGCTCCGCCCAGGGGAGCATCCTGGTCGGAACGTACACGATGTCGTTGAGTCGGTAATACATGGAGATGAGTTTTCCGAGTGATCCCTCCCGGATGTTCTGCCAGGCAATGTATAAAGGGGGGCTCCAGCGAGAATGAAAATCTACCATCAACCGCACACCGGATTCCTGCCAGGCTTTGCGCATAACAGTCAGATCCTCATGCGAGGTGGCCAGCGGCTTTTCCAGCAGGATATGTTTACCCGCCTGGCAAGCGGCGATACACGGGTCCCGGTGGGCAAAATCGGGCGTGGCGATACCCACCGCCTGAATATCGGGATTGGCCAACAACTTTTCATAGTCGGTATACCAGTGCGCGGCGCCGTATTTTTCCGCAAGCGATCTGGCTTTGTCCTCCACCAGGTCACAGACTCCCACCAGACGGGCATAGGGATGAGAGGAAAAGATTTTCGCGTGCGCTTCTCCCCAGATCCCCGCCCCGATTACACCAAAACCGATACGATCCAATAACCCACCCCCTTTTTTTATTTTTACGACACCTGCTTCCATCCGAACCGGTGCTCCAAAACGATAGCTGTACCCCAAAGTACTTCATGATCCACTCTCAGTGCAGTTCACTTTATTGCGTATCAACTCAAGAAAGTGCAGTGCTTCCGGCCTGGCCAAAGCTCCGGTGGAAAAAATACTCTTAGGCGAAGGATGTTCAGCAATAATGAGACTACTTCTCCCGGCATAACATATACCTGATCGAGTACCCGGCGAACCGGGGAGTTCAGCAAGCTTTCCGGGGGGATCGCCATCGCTTATTGTTCACTCAAATAAGGATTTTGCTGCAAAAACTCATTTCAGCGAGGCCCCGTTGCCATCAGCCCCGCCTCATCTGGCATTTTCTCGCACGCATCAGACCACGTCCGGTTACAGTGATGCTGAAAAGGCCGTCCTTGGCCTTTTTACTTCGAAAATGCGGTGATTTCGGCGGCTGATTTAGGCAGCTCAGGCCCAGGCTTCCTTCGTTCTTTTGCAGCAAAATTACTTATTGCAGTGGAATCAATAAGTAAATCGGAACGCTTCGAGGCTATGTATGAAGACAAAACGGCTTTCCCGACAGGCAAGCTGCGGATCACTCTACCCAGCACCTGTGTACTCAAAAAAGCTACCCTGACGATGCGGGGAGCACATGCCCGACCAAGGATATTGTCGTCGACGCCTGAGAACCACCTCCTTCGGAGGTGGTTAACCTCGAAAAAAACGGCGCCCCACGGGGCGCCGCATTGAATGGTCATTCTTCCCGTTTACCCAGTTCCCGATCGAGCATCACCAGGGCATGGCCCTTGTCCCCGATCATTCGGAGGGTTTCCAATATCTCGGCAGCATTGGCCTCTTCTTCGACCTGCTCATCGACAAACCAGTTCAGGAGGCTTTGCGCCGGATAATCGTTTTCACTGCGAGCGCTATCGTATAGATTATTGATCATAGCGGTGACTTTCTGTTCATGTTCCAGAACCTTCTGGAAGATTGCCTGCGGGTTTCCATATTCGACCGGCGGTTGTTCGATCTGGTGCAGTGTGACTCGCCCCCCTCGTTCGTTGACGAATTTATAAAACTTCATGGCATGGGAGACTTCTTCATTGGCCTGCACTTTCAGCCAATGGGCAAATCCTTTTAAGTTCTGCGGTTCGCACTGGGCGGCCATGGCCAGATACATATAAGCTGAGTACAGTTCGTTCTTGATTTGCTCGTTGATCGCGGCTTCCAACTTCTTGCTCAACATAGACATTCACTCCTTGTGTCATTGGGTTTAAAATCGCTCGTTTCCTGAAGGAGGAAAGAAGGATCATCATCCTCTTTTTCGTAATCCGATTAAAGGAATAAACCGCCGAGAGTTCCTCTTTATTTCCCTGTCCGAATCAGATCACCGAATTTCTTCCCGAAGGCTTCTCCTTTCCGAAGGTCCCCGGAATCCGGACCACCAATAAATTCGAGGGTATCGACCAGTTGCCAGCGAAGGCTGGTGAGCCGTTGCTCTAACTCCCGGCGGGCACCGCCGGCCCACCCGTAACTCCCGAAATAGGCGATTTTTTTGTTTTTCATACCCTTTCGCTCGGCCAGGTCGAGAAAATGCGCAGATGGAGGAAACAGGCGGTTTTCATAGGTCGGCGCTCCCAGGAGCACCCCCTCTTTGGCCCACAGAGAAGGAAGAATATAGCTACCATGCGTCCGGCTCACGTCAAAGATATCGATAGACACACCAGATCGTGAGAGGCCCTGGACGACGGCATCCATCATCGCCCCGGTGTTTCCATACATGGTTCCATAAAGAACGGTCACTGCCGCTTCACCCGAATCGTGGGCATATGTGGCCCAACGCTTATAGAGGTCGACAATCCTTCCGGGGTTTTTCCGCCAGATCAGGCCGTGGGAGGGAGCGATGACCGATATCGGAAGATCATTCAACCGGCCGATGGCTTTCAGGACCTGGCTGCTGAACGAAGCAACGATATTGGCGTAATAGCGGAGTGATTCTTTTTCGTAAAAGTCGAAATCCGTGCACTCATCATCGAAAATCGCACCCCGGAGAGCGCCATACCCTCCGAATCCATCACAGGAAAAGAGAATTTTCGAACCGGCTTCATAGGTCATCATGGTTTCCGGCCAGTGAACGAAGGGGGTCATAAAAAACTTTAACGTTTTCCCTCCCAGGTCGAGCTCCTCGCCGTCCGTAACCACCCGGATGTTGTCGGTAATCCCAAAAAAGTTATTCACCATCGGCACGGCCTTTGCCGAACAAAGTATCTCCGCTCCTGGGGCGATCTCCCGGAGTACTTTCAAAATACCGGTATGGTCCGGTTCCATATGGTTAAGAACGATATAATCAATACCGGAAACCTTTGAGATTTCATTGATCCGGTCGATGAATTCGTCGATTTTGCTGGATTTGGCCAAGTCAATGATCGCTTTTTTCTCGGCGTTGACAAAATACGCGTTATAAGATACTCCTTCCCGGGTTATCGGCCATAACCCCTCGAACAAATCGGTGGTATGGTCGTTGACCCCAATCCAGTAAATATCGGGTTGGATAGCAACCGCCGGCATATTCGGCACCTCCTCGTCATCTTCAATTCCGGTACATTCCCTTCACAGTCGTATGAGAAACCTTGCTGATTATAGCACTAAACGGGAATAACCGGTCAATAATCCCGTGAGGCCCCCTTCTCCAGCAGTGAGCATTCCCCCGCTCTCAGGGGACCGGCAAGGCGCTCTCCGGGTATTCCCTGGTCGCCGATTGGCTGCAGGGAGGGCGGGTCTAATGCCCCACGATAAGCTAGAGGAATGAGCCTGGTAGAGGACTCTGGATGTAGTTCGCGATGTGTTCAGCGACTTACCCGAGGACCATCTCGTTCCTGGTGGGGAGCAAGATGATAGATTGCCCCTTTTCGACAGACGGACTCGTATAGGTGAGATCGTTAAGACCAACGAAGGTTATTGGGACATTCGACCCTGATCCCCCATTAACCCCACGAACACCTCCACCACCCGGGGATCGAACTGGCTCCCGGCGCAACGTATCAGTTCCGCAATGCCCTCATTTGTCGTCATCGGTTTTTTGTAGGGGGGGCGGCCGCTGGTCATCACCTCAAAGGCATCCACGACGGCAATGATCCGGGCCAAGAGGGGAATCTCCTCACCCGAGAGACCTTGGGGGTAGCCGGTACCATCCCAATGTTCGTGATGGGTGAGGACGGCCTCGGCGATAGAGGCTAATTCGGGGGAGGATTGAATGATCCGATAGCCCACTTCCGGGTGTTTTTTGACCATATCCCACTCTTCGCTCGTCAGGGAGTTCGGCTTTTGGAGGATTGTCTCGGAAATAGCAACCTTGCCCAGGTCATGGAGGTGGGCCAGCCGATCGAGCTCCGCAAGGTCGTTCTCCGGGAGTCCAAGCGCCTCGCCGATCATTTTCCCCAAGGTACCCAAGCGTCCAACGTGTTCTTCGCTTTCCAGGGCGTGATCACGCATCAAGTATTTCAGGAACGAAATGATCGACGAGCGGGTCTCGCGGCTCTCGGCCAGTTTGCTCCGGTACATTCGTTCTTCGGCCAGGGCAATCACTGAATCGGCCGATTCCTCCGCAACCACCTTGACCGCCCAACCCAGAGAGACACTGAGGGGGATGGGATCCGGCGGAATCTTCCGGCAGGCCTCCCGGATCCGGTCGACAATGTCCAGGACCGTTTTTTCCGGAGTGCGGGGGAGCAGGATGATGAACTCATCCCCACCCCAGCGCCCGATCAGGTCTTCCTTACGGCAGGTCTCACGGAGTACCCAGGCAAAACGTTGCAGAAGCCTGTCTCCTTTCGGGTGACCGAAGGCATCGTTCGTCAGCTTCAAACCATTGACGTCACACAGCACCACCCCCAGGGAATGATCACGTGAGTCGCTCAGGCGACGTAGTTCCTCTTCGATGAAGGCCCGGTTGAAACACTGAGTCAAAGCATCGTGAAAACTCAGGTAGCGGATTTTTTCTTCCGCTATCCAGCGGGCGGTAATGTCTGAGACCACAGTCGCAAAGCGGTTCTGACCCAGGGAAAAGATCGAAATGGAAAAATATTTCTGCATCGGTGCAAAAAAGGTTTCAAATTTTTCCGGTCGGCCGGAATGCGCGACCCTAATGTAATTTTCTAAATAGGGCGGAGGGTCCGTCCCATAAAGTTCCAAAGCGAGCCTACCTTCCGCCTGTGCTTTTCCAATGCCGGTTATATTCTCGTAGGCCGGATTGACCTCCAGAATCCGATAATCCACCGCCCGCCCGAGTTGATCATACACTATTTCGTGGAGGGCAAAGGCCTCCTGCATGGTGGTAAAGAGTGAGCGGTACTTCAATTCGCTGCTTTTCAAGGATTCCTCGGCGGCCAATAATGAAGTGTTCGTGGATGTCAGCTCTTCCAACGAGGTGGCGAGCTCCTCGTTCAAGGTGGCGAGCTCCTCGTTCCGGCTTCGGATCATTTCTTCGGCTTTTTCTCGCTCTTGGAGATGTTCTTCCAGATCGTCGAGCATCCCATTCACTGCATGCCCCAGTTCGCTCAGTTCGTCACCACCGGTCAAATCGATCCGTCTGGCGAGGGATTCGCCCGGCCCAATTTCCATCACAAAACGATACAGACGCTGAAGGCGGTTAAGGACCATTGTGTCGAGAAAGTACGTAATGAACCCAATCGCCAGTAATCCCAGGATCGCCAAGGCAAAGACCATATAGCCGATTTCCAGGTGGGCCTGCGCCAGGAATTCCCGGCGACCGAACACTTCGACCTCGAGGGCGGGATTTCCGAACACGTCGTTCATCAGACCAAAGCCGGTCAGTGAGTCGGCGGTCGCGACCAGCCGGACCGGATACGCCTGATCCAGAATCCAGTTCTCCCCGGAACCGGTTTTCTCGCTGGCCAGGTGGAAACGAACCGGGAGTTGCGTGATATAGGAGACATACTCCTGCAAGAACAGATCGACGGGTTTTCCAACAAGCAGCGTTCCGCGCGATGGTCCCCGGGCTTCACTGGTCAAGATGGGTTGGGAAGCAATGAAGAAAAGTTCGTCCGTCAGCCTGAGTAAGCCGGCTGTCCCCTCCTCCAATGTCTCTGGAATCAAGAAAGCATCCTGTGCGGCAAGAAGATCGAGAAGCTCTGCCGGGATTGGAGTCTCCCTTCCCAAATCGGGATCGAACCCCTTTCCAAAAACCAACTCTCCCCTGGTGTCCACGTACACCATAAAAGCGAAGCGGTACCGAGAAAAAGTCTCGTCGACCAGGTTGGCCTGAATATATTCGGGGTTGCGTTCCTCGATAAAGGCATAGGTGTCGTCCCAGGCCGCCCAGTCCTCGGTAGTGGTGAGAAGATTGCCCATTTCCCGATCGAGGGCCAACAGGGCCGTGGTCGTCCGGTGTCGGGCGGAGAGTTCGTCATGATCGTCTGCGAATCGCCGTACTATCCACCAGTTCACCACGCAGAGAACCATGAATACGACCGAAAGACTCACCGCCAGGGCAAGACGAATTTTTTTCTGGATGGTCAAGGCATTGTCTCCTGCTTTTTCGATTTCATTGTTTCCACGAACTCCTCCACCACTCAGGGTCGATTTCATACGTAACAGAAAAACCCTCTCTTTACGCAATAATAACCGGCATTCCAAGAATTCTATCCAGTGACACACTAAAGCCCTCGAGCCAATAGCTGCCCATACAGCTTTGCTAAGTCCGACTCCGTCTCTTCCCACTGGAATGGTCATGACTTTAAAAATGTCTGTAAAAAGGAAATAAAGGCCTGGACGTCAGAGGTGATAATTACCAGAAAACCACCGCCCTGGGAAGGGTACAGAGGAGCCCCGCCCTTATGACAAGCATAGCACCCGCCGAGCGTATTTGTGAAGCGATTAGTGAGTGTTTAACCAAAGGTATTTTTTTCTTCCCCAGCTAAGGAACTCCGCAGAGACCTATTCGTCGAAACTAGGGAGTTCCGTTAAGGGCAACAGCGCCGTTTCTCACTACCTGGTGGCCGAAAGGTATCCCCGGGGACTGTCGACCCGGGATATTGAAGCAACCTTTACCGAGGAACCGGGTAAGCGCTTGATCGGCAAAGGCGCTGTCAGCGAAGACACAGAAACCCCCTGGGAAGCATGCTTGGCCTTGAGCGGCTGCGACCTGTCCGGGTTCGATGTGTCCTGCATTTTCTTAGGTGCGGTTTATGAGCCGACGCGCACGTTCAAGGGGCCGAAAGAAGGGATTCTGTGCGCCTGGGTCCTCTCGACTACCGGGGAAAAAATACCGCTACCCATGCTGGGCAACAAGGAAAGTCGCAGTCGCTGGCTCGCTTTCTCAGCGAACACGCCCGGCAGAAGACCCGGTGAGTATCGCTGCTGATGGTGCTCCCAGCCTCAAGAAGGTTATCGACGAGGTCTGGGCACAGTCCCGCGGCGTGTTCGCTACCGGGCGCCTAAAGGGGCACAGGGTATTAGAGCGGATTCCGGGAGCGCGCCAGGCTGAAGCGAAAGCCCTCCTAACTGCGGTAAGAGCTGCTCCGGATTATGAATCAGGCTTTCCAGGAGCAAAGGAGCTGGTCAAAAAGGACGAAAAAGTATTCCCCCCGGGCAATGAGCCGCCTCGAAGAGGATTTTGAGGCATCGCCCGCCCACCTTTATCGCCGGCGGCGCACCGCCAATCTAATCGAGGGCAATTTTGGCGAACAAAGAAGGCGCAGCAGGGTGATCCCCCGCTTCTTCGCTGAAAAGAGCGCGCTCAAACTTGCTTGGGCTACACTTTGGCGAAGCAGCCTTAAACGGCGCAGGGCTAAGTTTTCAGAGATCGAACAGAAACCGGTTCTTGAATCACCTGAAAAGCCGAGCTTGATTCCCGATCAGACAGTTATGGATGACGAAAACAACTCGATCACCTTAACAACGTGTAAATGCAGGACCAATTGTAGTCCAAGTTTCAGACCATGTTCCACGTGAAACATACTTATACTCAGGGATCCCGTTCCTGTGGATAATTTGTTTATAGTATGAATACCACGCTACCTGCAGTTAAGTCACGGAACACGACTAATCCGATTATTATCCAAACATGTTGTAAAATATGAAGAATTTGTTCACAACGACATTTTTTCTCGGATAATTTGATTCTTACTTTCGGATCATCCAAAATAAAAAGGATGTGGATAAACTATGGAACGACGTCTTTATAAGACCTTGCTTTCTATAGCGCAGTATTACAATCATCACCTTACCCCTGAGCAAATCGAGAAACTCTTTTCCTATGGACAGCTTCTTAAGGAGCAAAATCGATTATTCAATCTGACCGGTTTTAAGACAGAAGCGGAAATTTTCGAAAACATCATATGTGAAGCGATAACCATGGTGACCCTACAGGAATTCGAAGATCCAAATACCTCTGTAGTCGATGTAGGATCGGGGGCAGGCATACCAGGCATTCCCTTATCCATTCTCTTTCCGCATCTCTCTCTGACCTTTATCGAATCGAATGCGAAGAAATGCGGTTTTATTTCAGATGTGCTCTATCGTCTTCAGTTACCAAAAGGATTCATCGTTTGCCAGCGGGCGGAAACAGCGGGTAGAGTTGATCACTTACGGGACACATTTGACATCGGAATAAGCCGAGCTTTGGCAAGCACGGCGGTTGCCTTGGAATTAGTCAGTCCATTTGTCCGGGTTGGAGGTTCTGCGGTCTTTGTTAAGGGACCGCGGATTTTTGAAGAACTCCAGGTATCCCGGGATGCCTTGCTGAGACTCGAGTGTGCACTGGAACGGCTTTTCGCTGTACCTCTACCTGGGTATCATCGTCTAATATATTATGCCGTGGTGAGAAAAAACAAAGTAACTCCACCTTCATATCCTCGGAGGGTTGGTATTCCTCAAAAAAGACCTCTATCCTGTTGAGAGATACCGATGGTAGGTAAGAAACGATCCTTATGTTGGAATGTTGGTTGATTACATTGAGGAAAAACATTGAGTTTGGATGTTCCACGTGGAACATCATTCTGCAAGGGATCCCGCTTGGACTGGCTTTTTTTATTTCCCAATACAAAACGTCGAAAAAAGTGTGTCTGCGATTTTATCGTCAAATTCTTTGCCGATGATCCTCCCAAGCCCGCGGCTGGCCTCATCAAGTTCGAATCCGGCCATATCCAGAGGGTAGTCTTCAAGCAAAACGCTCCGGGTTTTTCTTAAAGCATCAAGGGTTTGGCGGAGAAAGTAGCGTTGTCGCTCAGTCGCCACGAGGGATGTTTCTTCACCGTCCAGGGACTGGGAGGCGATCCCGGTTATGGCATCGATCAGCTTCTCGACACCATAACCGGTACGAGCAGAGATTTCATGAATCTCCCGGGCATTAAAATGGGTATAAAGGTTATCGTTACAATGATACTTATCTAAGTCTGCTTTATTGAGCACCAGTAAACAGGCTTTACCCTGAAGCATTTCGGCCAAAGTTAGATCGTTATGGGTCAAGGGCTGGCTTCGGTCCAAAACGGCTATAATCAAGTCGGCCTTCTCCAATGTTGTCTCAGTTTTTTGCATACCCAACTGTTCAATTGGATCACCAGTCACACGTATCCCCGCTGTATCGGCAAACTTGATCATGCATCCGCCGAGGCACAGGGTTTCCTCAACAATATCCCTGGTCGTCCCGGCTATTTCGGTTACGATAACCCGGTCCTGCGCAATCAACGCGTTAAACAGGCTGGACTTTCCAACGTTGGTTTTTCCGGCAATGACCACTCGAAAGCTTTCCTGGAGCACTTTCTGCCGTTCACTCCGAATTATTTCACTTTCTATCTCCGTGATGAACTGAGCAAGATCCCTAAGCACCGGTTCACCAGTACATGATCCAACAATCTGATCCGAAAAGTCGGTAAAAGCCTGGATGGTCGCCTGCAGAGAGGCAATGCGGCCCTGCCACCGATGGAGTAATTTCCCCAAGTCACCAGCAAGAATCCGATGCGATAATGCAAGGGCCTTATCCGACCGGGCATGGACGATGTGGGCGACTGCTTCGGCCTGGGTCAGGTCGATCCGGCCGTTCAAGAAGGCTCGTCGGGTAAATTCGCCGGGTGGGGCTGGGACCGCTCCGTTTTCTATTACCAGAGAAAATATCCGCTGAACCGGATAGGAGCCGCCATGACACTGAATTTCTACAACATCCTCCCGGGTATAGCTTCGAGGACTACGCATCAAAACTGCCAGTGCTTCGTCAAGAACCTGCCCCGACGTAGGATCAATGACATCGCCTACATAGAGCCTGAAGTTCTCGAACTCAGAAACTACCTGTGCCGAGCGGGGGCGAAATATTCGATCAAGGATTGAAATGGAATACGGTCCGCTTATTTTTACGATACCGATCGCGCCTGTGCCGAGCGGGGTCGCACAGGCAACAATGGTTTCATTCAGGTTTCGGGCGCCTTCGGTGTCTCTGCGGTTTTTTTCTGTTTCCATCTTTGTTTCTGGCGTTCCTCAAGTCGATAACGATCCGCCGATCCGGCTCTGTTCCCAGGCTATAGGTCATGATCTGGGGATGATCCTCCAATGCTTTATGGATAATCCTCCTATCACGGGCAACCATCGGCTCCAGCTTGATTTTCTTTTTTTCCTGAAGAACTTTACTCGCTAACTTATTGGCCAGTTTAATGAGCGTTTCTCTCCGTCTTTTCCGATATCCGGAAACATCAACATCCAGACCAATCCGATGAAGTCCTTTCTTGACCAGGATAATTTTCAGGAAGGACTCTACGGCCTCAAGGGTCTCTCCATACTTTCCAATCAAAAGGCTTGCATCTTTCCCATCGATATCAAGTAGTATCTTTCTTCCATTTTCCCGGACATGATATTCAATATCCATTTCCATTCTACCAATCAGTTGGCCAAAAACAAGACGGATTTCTTCCCTGGCCTCTTCCAGCTCTCCTTGGCTGACCGGAACGGTCTCTTCCTCTTTTTCCTTTTGCAGTCCGGTTTCCCGAAGCTTTTCTTCTATGGCTGGCTTTTCACTGCGCACAACTTTTGGCAACAAGGGATCAATCCGTTCACCGTTATCCACCCAAACCCGCACCCGCACCATGCGTGGAGAAAATATCCCGAGAAAGCCCCGATTTTCGGAAAGGACCTCAAACCCAAGGGATTTCCGATCGACTTCAAAATAACACGAAGCTCTCTCAAGGACTTCTGCAAGGTTTTTCCCGGAAATCTCAACGTTTCTTCGCACGTTTTTTGCCTCCCTTTTTTCGAGAAGAACCTGACACCGAAGGAGCTTTCTTCTCTATGGGAACCTTCACCTCTTCAACGTCTGTTATCTCTCGAACCTCATTAAATTCCTTGATCTCAGTAGTTTCTTTTTCTGGCGTGACGTCAACAACCGGACCAGAAACGCCTGGAGCGGATAGGGCTTTGTTCCGACGAGCCTGTGTTTCGAATATATAAGTTTGGAAAATAAAAAGTAGGTTGGATATAAACCAATGCAGGAGAACGCCGGCGGGAAGACTCCAACTGATGAAAACCAGGAAAATCGGCATAATGATCATCATGATCATATTCTGCTGGTTTCCCTCGCCCCCCATCATAGGGGAGGACATTTTCTGTTGGAGAAACGTCGTCGCACCCATCAAGAGAGGCAGAGCATAAAGCGGGTCTTTCTGAGCCAAGTTCGGGAGCCATAAAAACCCTGCGTATCCAAAGTCATAAGCAACCAAGACCCGGTATAAAACGAATAAAAAAGGCATTTGCACCAAGAGAGGAAGGCAGCCCCCTAATGGACTGACCCCCCTTACTTTATATAACTTCATCATTTCCTGGTTCAGTTTCTGAGGTTCTTTCTTATATTTTTCCTGGAGTTTTTTTATTTCCGGTTGGATCTGTTGCATGGCCCGCGTGGAAATATTCTGCTTGTGGATCACGGGATAAAGTGCCAAGCGGATGACGACGGTCAAAAGTATGATCGATATTCCGTAATTTCCGGTCAAAGAATAAAAGAATTCGAGAATGTACATCATCCCGTTTGCAAAAGTATCCCATATTTGAGTCCACATACGTGTATCCCCTTTTTAAAGATCGTGTTTTATCGGCACAAATATAAAGACCTGGATAACGCAGTAATACCGCTCGGCTGCCAACCGGTTCTGTTCAGGCCGGATCAAAGCCACCCTTCGAATATGGATGACATCGGAGTACGCGCCAGACGGACTTCAGTAATCCCATAAACAAGCCGTACTTTCTCAGGGAATCCCTGGCATATTGTGAACAGGTCGGCTCAAATCGACAGCAGGGAGGAAAAAGAAAGGAGAGGTACCGCTGATAGAAAGCAATGACCCAATCGAATAAGGCTAAAATCTTTTCATTCAGACAGGCCAGCACGAGCTTCCTCTTTCATAACGCCGGCTCTTTGAAGCAAATCACCTATCCACCGGACAACATCTCCGGAATCAGCCTGTATCAGCCGCTCGTCGCTCATGAACAAAATATCGACCGCACAATGTCCTACTTTATGAAAATAATGTTCACGGAAACACTCTTTCAGCTTTCTCTTAATACGGTTTCTCCGGACTGCCAGTCGGCTTCTTCCCAAAAAGCATGTCCGCACATTATCTTCTGATCGAAAAAAAACCACCAATCTGATTGGACCCCGATCATACTTCTTGCCTTCCTGGTAAATCCGTCGAAAATCACTTATTCTGGAAATATTCCTCATCCAATTTCATTGAGACGAGACGGTCAAGCGGACCCTCCCTTTCCTCCTCCGCCTACTCAATACATCACGACCGTTCCTGGTTTTCATTCTCTCCCGGAAGCCGTGGGTTTTTCGCATTCTGCTTTTATTAGGTTGAAATGTCTGTTTCATCCACGCCTCTCCTTTTAAAATTCCCACAGCTTTTGTTCGCCATCAAGCTCGGTTTCCCCAAGACCAATGATTAGCTGAATTTATCAGCAAGCAGATATTCGGTCCCTTTTTACCGCAGGAAATAAATGAATACAATAGTGCGGGTACCATTATAGCCACATTATCTACCAAGGTCAACACGCTAGACACAACCTCAGAGCTGACGCATGAAATAATTTAATACGCCCCTACAGTCGAAAAATCAATTTATTGCGGCTGCTGACTCTCATCTTGTGGAAGGACAACATCATCTCTTTTGATCACTGCTGCCCCTTTTTTACACCCCACTCTACGCAACCGGACATACCGGTAGCGTC
>DATIKP010000079.1 GCA_035477455.1 Atribacteraceae bacterium | reverse complement strand
AAGGCCGTTTTTGCCCAATTTCGACCAGACTCCGTAAGCGACCACCCCAATGAAGAGACGAGGGACAAAACAGGCAGCCAGGTTTACCCCCAAACCGATAAACAGGGGAAGCGTGGCGAAAGCTAAAACCAATCCCAGGATAGACCCGGACAAAGGACCACCCAGGATTCCTCCCACAATGATCGGAAGGTGCATGGTGGTAGCTCCCCCAGAAATATTCGGAACCGGGATCAAGCCAAGCGGTGTAACGCTCAGAACAAAAGAGATGGCCGCCAACACCGCAGTCAGGACTATTTTTCTGGTAGAAATACGCATACTACCCACCTCCGTTCCGGTTCCGCGAGAGATACCGGACGATTTTTTTAGTTCAGGAAAATCTCGCCGCCCACCATGGGTCGGCGGAATAAGCAAAGCGGTTAAGGACCGCTCAGCGATGGTACTGATTTTCACCTCAGGTAATCAATTCCGCCCAGAATGTGTTTCGCTTTTCAATACTGCTCAATCCTGAAGAGAGGCTCCTGACTGCTGAGTCGTTATCCTCATTATATCATTTCGCGAGGGAATGCCGGCAACACCTTGCGCTTCAGTGACCGATCGGGTAATAGCCAAGCGGGAAGCCTCATACAAAGCAGAAATCAGGTGGAAATAGGCAGGCGGACGGCGATCACTGCAAGAGACCAGAAAGAGACAATCACCGTCAAAGCGCGTCCCATAAGGGCGGATACAGGAGGCAAGCGCCGAGTGGGCAACTTGCGTAAGAGAAAACAACTCTTCCCGGGTCAGAAAAAAATCGAAAAATGCCGCGAAGAGGGTGGTATTGAAGGGAGATTGGTAAAAATTGCTTTCATCTCTAACCATATGAAAAAACCCAGCTATGGTTCCCTCCTGGTTACGGCAACCGGCCAGTATAATCCCGTTTCCGGGATCGACAATGTCTCCCAGGGAGTTAGTCACCACATAGGCGGATACTTCACCTTCCGGAAGATCGACCGTTCCTTTCCCAAAACCGCCTTTCATGGATCGATCGATTCCAACAGCCTTCCCAACCGACGCTCCGGTACCAGCACCCACGCTTCCCTCAAGCGGCGAACCACCCGCTTCCCGGCTGGCCCGGTATCCCCATTCGATCTCCGGTAAACCAGGTCTTCCAACCTCGAGATCGTAAATCACCGCACCAGCAACGATGGGAATCTTCCCGGCCGGAGTATCAAAACCTTCTCCCTCCATGTGGAGAAAATCGACCACCCCCTCACCACAACGTAGACCAAAAGCACTCCCACCGCTGAAAAAAAGAGCATTGACGTTTTCCACCAGGTTTCCCGGGGCTAAAGCAGGCACTTCCCGACTCCCTGGTGCCCCTCCCCGTATCGAAGCAACCGCGCGATTCGGTTCAGGAATCAGAAAAACCGTACAGCCCGTACCCATAGTCAAATCACTGGTATGGCCTATCCGGAGTCCTTTCACGAAACCCTTCTCCTGTTTAAAGCAGCTACAAATTACACCCGCAAAAAGGGCAGAGCTTAAAGTCGGGAGACATCTTTTTACCGCATTTCGGGCAGGCCCCTACGGTCGACTCTTCCGGGGTAGGGACGTAATCTTTCTGAGCCTTCGCGAGCTCGGTAAGCCAGCTTCCAATATCAATCATGCTGTCGAAATAAAGACTCTCTTCCCGTCCCCAGTCGTCTTGAAACAGGATTCGCAGGTACTCGGGTTTACGGTTGATTCTCCGTACGTTGGTGGTGGGGCTGATCATACCGTCCGCCATGAGGTCTGCTTCTGGAACACAACGAGCACCCAGCACCCTGGAGAGAGGCAACCTGATCAGAACCTTCTCAAATGGAGAGCCGAACCCAAAAATATTCGGACCTTTTTCGAAATTTTCGAACCAAAGGCTTTTGTTCATTAAAAAAAGAAGGCCTTCCGTTTTATGTTCAAAACGGGGATGGCCTCCCAGATAACGGGCAAAAGCGGATAACACCCGCTTCTCATCATATTCGAGTTCTTTCTGCTTCCAGTAATCCGAAACCGAAACGGCACTTTTGCTGCGTTTGGAACTCCACAGAACCGCAACTGGGATCAAGACGGCAATGATCACCAGGTACCCGATAATATTCATTCATCAGCTCTTTTCTGTCTTTGCGGTGGTCGTTTTTTTCGCACCGTTACCCTTCTCCGCTCCCCCGGACCCACAGGATGAACAACTCCCACTCAAACAGCTTCCACAACTCGAACCCGACCCGGCAGTGCTCGCGGCCGAAGGACGATAATCGTTGACATAGAAACCGCTTCCTTTAAATACAAAACCTACGCCTTTGCTGATCAATCTTTTCACCCGACCACCACAGGCTGGGCAACGGGACAGAGGTTGATCATTCATGGATTGAAGTTCTTCAAAAGCATTGTCACATTCTCGACACTGATATTCATAAATCGGCATTGTGGTTCCCTCCCCCCGCCAGAGAAGTACTGGATTTTCCAGGAAACGGGTTTTTATTTCGACGACCCGGTTCATATTTTAACAGATTAGAACCAGTTAAACACGCATATTCTTCCCATAACGTGAAAAACCCGGCGGGTTTTTCACGTTTCCGGACCGCCGGGTTTTTGCTAACGAGCAAGATTAATATTCAGGTGTGGGCGGCATCGAAGGCATTCTTTCTTTTTCCGGTATCTCCGTAACCACCGCTTCTGTAGTCAGCATTACTGAAGCGACGCTCGCCGCATTCTGGAGAGCCGTGCGAGTCACCTTGGTCGGGTCGATAATTCCGGCTTCCAGCATATCCACAAACTCACCGGTGAGCGCGTTAAAGCCAAAGGTAGCCTTGTCGCTTTTCTTCATCTGCTCGACAATCACCGATCCTTCTTCGCCGGCATTTTCGGCGATCAACTTGGCCGGTTCTTCCAGAGCCTTGCGGACGATCAAAGAGCCGACTTTTTCGTCTCCGCTGAGAAACAAGGCGTCAATCTTCGCCATAGCCCGAATCAGGGCGACACCGCCTCCGGGGATGATCCCTTCTTCC
The DNA here is from genome assembly GCA_035477455.1 of Atribacteraceae bacterium. Taxonomy (NCBI): domain Bacteria; kingdom Pseudomonadati; phylum Atribacterota; class Atribacteria; order Atribacterales; family Atribacteraceae; species Atribacteraceae bacterium. The sequence goes on along the minus strand of DATIKP010000079.1, from coordinate 3,950 downwards.
ACAGCCGCACGAGTGGCGTGGAGAGCATCTTCCACCCGGGCTTTTTTCTCTTTCATTTCGGCTTCAGTCGCCGCTCCGACCCGGATAACCGCTACGCCGCCGGAAATTTTGGCTAAACGTTCCTGCAGTTTTTCCCGATCGTAATCCGAGGTAGTCTCTTCGATCTGTCGTTTGATCTGGTTGATCCGGCCGACGATATCGTCTTTGGAACCCCGGCCTTCGACTATCGTGGTATTCTCTTTGTCGATAACCACTTTTCCGGCTTCTCCGAGGTCTTCAGCGGTCACGCTTTCCAGCTTGATTCCCAAGTCTTCAGAAATGAACCGTCCATGGGTCATAACCGCGATATCCTCCAGCATGGCCTTCCTCCGGTCACCAAATCCGGGGGCCTTCACCGCCGCGGCGTTGATAACCCCTTTCAGCTTATTCACCACCAACGTCGCCAGAGCTTCTCCTTCCACGTCTTCAGCAATAATCAGAAGAGGCCGTCCCCGCTGCACCACTTTTTCGAGCACCGGAAGCAAATCCTTGATCGCCGAGATTTTCTTTTCGAAAATCAGGATGTAGGGATTTTCCAGCACTACTTCCATCCGCTCCGGATCGGTAATAAAATATGGAGAAAGGTATCCGCGGTCGAACTGGAGACCTTCCACCACTTCGAGCGTGGTTTCCAGCCCTTTGGCTTCTTCGACGGTGATGACCCCATCTTTACCCACTTTTTCCATCGCATCGGCGATAATGAGTCCAATGGATTCATCGTTGTTGGAAGCAATGGTGGCTACCTGGGTGATCTCCTTGCGGTCGCTTACTTCGCGGCTCATGTCCCGCAGACTCTTGATCACGGCTTCCACGGCTTTGTCGATCCCCCGCTTCAGAATCATAGGGTTAGAGCCAGCCGCCAGGTTTCGCAAGCCTTCCCGGTAAATACTTTCCGCCAGGATCGTCGCGGTGGTGGTTCCGTCTCCGGCCACATCACTGGTTTTCGAGGCGACTTCTTTGACCAGTTGAGCTCCGACGTTTTCGTTCGGATCGGTCAACTCGATTTCCTTTGCAACGGTGACCCCGTCTTTGGTAATCGTCGGCGATCCGAATTTCTTCTCTATAACCACATTTCTTCCCTTCGGTCCCAAGGTGATCTTCACCACGTCAGCCAGGACCTTAACACCACGAAGAACCGATTGTCTTGCTTCTTCTGCAAATAGGATCTGTTTTGCCATTACCTTAAACCCCCTTTCTCCTAACCTTCAATAATTCCCAGAATGTCGTCTTCCCGCATGATCAGGTACTCTTCATCATCGATCTTGACTTCGGTCCCGGCATATTTACCAAAGAGCACCTTGTCGCCTTTCGATACTTCCAGGGATCTGCGGTTGCCATTATCATCGATTTTTCCGGTCCCCACAGCGATTATTCGTCCTTGCTGGGGTTTCTCTTTGGCTGTATCGGGGATAATGATACCGCCTTTTCTGGTTTCCTCGTCTTCGAGTCTTTTGACCAAAATACGATCTCCTAACGGTTTGATAGTCACTTAAGGTTCACCCCTTTCCGATGATGTTTAACTGCCAGAAAACATTATACAGGCTTTTTTAAATATTGCAAGCAGAGCAAAGTCAAGCAAAGTCATAAATGTGCCATAATGACAGAAGATAGGTCTTTATGTAGGCCTATATGGCATAATAGGCAAAAATTGCTATGTCAAAATAACAGAGTCACATCTCATTTATGGTACTTGAAGGTGAAGAGTTCGCTTTCGAGATTGTATTGCTTGATTTTCCGATAAAGGGTCCGTAGCCCGATATCTAGTATCCGGGCGGCTTTGCTCTTGTTCAGACGATTGGCCTTCAGTGTTTCCCGAATGAGATTTTTCTCCGCTTCTTCGAGGGTCATCCCCACCCGTACAAGAACCGTATCTCTCCGGTACGCTTCGTTCTGGATATGATCAGGTATGTCGGAAGTGTCGATCTCTCCTTCGGAGAGAATCAGAATCCCCTCAATGGTATTTCTTAATTCGGTTACATTTCCCGGCCAGTCATATTCCATCAACAAACGCAGAGCCGTTTTGCTGATCCGCGCTTCGGGCTTTCCCGATTCTTCGGCAAATTCTTTCAGGAAGCCGTCAATCAGGAAGGGAACGTCTTCTTTCCGATATCGCAGCGGCGGGATTTCTGTCCGCAAGGCATTCAAAAAATAGAACAAGTCGTTTCGAAAGGTCCCGCGGGCGACCTCTTCTTCCAGGGGAACCTCGCAGGAAGCGATCAGACGGATATCCCTATTTTTCATACCCAGACGGTGATCTTCTAAAAATTCCGCCAATTCGGCCTGCAGTGACCGAGGAAGCAGATGGATATCCTCCAGGTGTATTGTTCCCTCCGACAGTCCTTCCAGAGGAGCCAGAATCCGTCCTTCCCGGGACTCTCGGTAAAAGATCCGGTTTTTCAGGATACCCTGCGGCAGGTTCCCGCACAAGATTTTAAAAAAGGGTTTCTCATCGGGAAACGCGTACCGGTGAATCGCCCGGGCGACCATCTCCTTCCCGGTACCTTGTTCTCCAACCAGTAAAACAGGCCGCCGAACCTGAGAAACCTGAAGGATAAAGGAAAAAACCCGTTGCATCCCCTCTGATACTCCGGTAATGCCCGCAAAGGTGAACCGGTTGTCGATCCGCTGCCTCAAAACACGGTTTTCTTCCAGGAGCGCGAGTCTCTCTTCAGCCCGTCTCACCACGGTAAGAATTCGCGAAGGCGTAAGGGGAAGTGATAAATAATCGTAGATACCCTTGGATAGAATAGACCGGATATGGAAAGGGTTGTCGCTTTTACCGGTGGCAATGATCGCCATCTCCGGAAACTGTTGTCGGGCCCGGTTCAGCAATTCAAAACCATTCATGGAAAGAACCTGTTCATCCACGAGCATGATATCGATTCCCTCCCGTTCCAGACAATTCAAGGCCAAGCTCCGGTCCTTAACGGCAATGACGTAATATTTTTCATCCCGGAGAATGCTGGCCAGATTTTCCCGGACCAGCGTATCCTCTTCAACCAGCAGTACCCGCTTCATGATCACAACGCTCTCTACCATTTTTATGAGCACTTCCCACTTCAAGACCCCATCGCCCAGGCACTCGCGATCGATTCCCGGACGAGGCTACACAACCGGACTGCGATAATGACTTCATCAGCCATTCCCCACTCTAACGGCGAACTTTTTCCTCGCTATCGGAAAGCGATAATACCATGTCTGGTGTTGCCGGAATCGCCCATCCCCGCTACCTCTTTAAAGCTCTTGTATTTGGTCCTTCTGTCCGTCGATTTCCTGAATCCTTCTAACGTACTTTGCAAAGTCGCATTTCGGCCTTGGTTCATACTTCAGGTAGATTTCCACCGCCAGATGGTCGCCAATTCTTCGTTCGTCCCTTTGCCTCATCAATCCGGAGACAATTTTCGCCTGTGTCTGATATTCGTCCATGGCCCGCCTGATCTTTTCCTCGAATTCCCATGGAGCAGACATTGCACAGTTGGCCCGGAGGTAAGGATCTGCCAAGCTCAAGAAGGCATCCTCGGGGGAGAAATCGCTCCAGACCGCATACTGCATGAGGGAACGGATGGGCTCGGCTTCCCCCCAGTCGGCCATTACCGGATCTCCAACCTGTGGCGCATCGAATGCTCCGACCAGGAAGGTAGCCGTATGGTCGAGGTGCTCTTTATATCCGTTGGGCAAGAGAACCCGGGTGATTTTGAGCCTCCGCAACAGAGGCATTATCTTCTGGAATGTGCCTTCTCCTCCACCATTCAGTTTCCAGCCGATATTCGGCCACACGCTGTAATCGTCATAATCGAGCCGATGGATCCGCTCTTCTCTGATACCGATTCGTTCATAGGCCCGGGCGGTTTCCCGGGCTCGCAGAGCGGTGATCAGGTTTTTTTGTTCGATCGCGCTGTAGCCACCCGAAC
>DATIKP010000078.1 GCA_035477455.1 Atribacteraceae bacterium | reverse complement strand
TAACCCCCCCATCATACTTTAAGCGCAGGACTTCTTTAATTTTGTGCATGGATAGCGTACGCTGCTCATAAACCCGGAGGCGGCCGGCTTCGGCCGGAACACCGGGCGATTTGCTCCGGAGTACGCAGCAATTACATCCTGTGCAATAAACACTTGACAATTATGTGGCTCCATCATACTATATAAATAATATTATTATAATATCAAATACATATTGTAAGGAGATGATTGATTATGTCTGAAAAAGCCATAGTACGTGAAGGCCTGGTGCATCACGAGGAAATCCGCCCGCCAGCCATGGCCGGCATGCCCATTTTGCTCCTCAATATAATCCTCATGGGAGCCGCAGTCGCGGCAATGGTTAGAGGGATTATGAGATTTGAAGCCGGCGGGGATAACGCACTTGGCACCATTTTGATCGTTGCAGGGCTTGCTTATCTATTTGTCGGATCCATCATCTTTGCCGGGTTGAAAGTACTGCGTCCTAATGAGGCGCTGGTCTTGACCCTTTTTGGAAAATACTACGGATCGCTTAAGCGCGAAGGGTTTTTCTTTGTCAATCCCTTTGTCAGCGCCCTGAATCCGGCCGCTTCCACGACTGGCATTGCTACCGCTATTCTGTCGGCCGGACTGGACAAGGCTCAGCGCCTGTCCGCACCGAGTAAGGTCATCTCGCTGAAAGCCATTACGCTAAACAATGACCAGCAAAAAATAAACGACAAACTGGGCAACCCGATCATTATAGGGGTGGTTGTAATCTGGAAAGTAGTTAACACAGCCAAGGCGGTATTTAATGTCGACAATTTCAAGGAGTTTCTTTCCATACAGTGTGACTCCGCGCTGCGTAACATAGTTCGGAACTATCCCTACGACACACCTGACCAAGACAGTGAAATGTCTTTACGCGGCAGCAGTCAGGAGGTAGCGGAAAAACTCCGGGTAGAAATTCAGGAAAAAGTGGAGATGGCCGGACTGGAAGTTATGGAGGCCCGCATTACCCATCTTTCCTACGCACCGGAAATCGCCGCCGCCATGCTCCAAAGACAGCAGGCTTCAGCCATAGTCGATGCCCGGCAGTTGATCGTGGAAGGCGCGGTGGGTATGGTGGAAATGGCACTGACCAAACTGAGTGAGAACGGCATCGTAAAGCTCGACGAAGAACGCAAGGCGGCAATGGTCAGTAATCTACTCGTGGTCCTCTGCGGAAATCGGGACGTCCAGCCGATTGTCAACAGTGGTACTTTGTATTCATAGTTAAACGAAGAACCTTGATGATGCCCAACGACGACAGAGATAAAAAGCAGTTGTTATTGCGGTTGTCGCTTTCTCTTTGGAAGGAATTGGCGGCTTGGGCGGAAGATGACTTTCGTTCCATCAACGGGCAAATTGAATACCTTTTAACCGAATGCGTAAAGCAAAGGAAAAAGAATATAAAAATGACGAAAGATGCAGGATGAATAATGGCTGGTGCACTCGCCTATTGGCCTGCGCCAGCCGAAGCGCCTGTAAGCTCGTTATCATCTTGCCATCGACATGATCGGCGACGAAGGTACCGACAGGACTTTTATGAGAATAGCGCTCATGGTTTTGACCTATGGCCTGAACCCTGTTTCCGTTTCTCCCCATACATCCGCTGGTCCGCCCAGGCCAGAACTTCCTCGATCGATTCCGAGCCACCCGGATTCCAGTAAGCACAACCAAGCGACAGGGTAACCGGAAAGTCGATCAACTTGCTCGTTTCATTAATCCGGGCAATCGCTGTACCGATCCGCTTTTTTACAGTGTCTACCTCTCCGCCATCAGTCTCGGGCAGAACAATCAGGAATTCATCACCGCCGTAGCGGACCACGATGTCTTCCTCGCGCACCTGCTGAGCAAGAAGTCTTCCCACCGCTTGCAGAACGCGATCACCGGTCTGATGGCCGAAGCGATCGTTTATCTCCTTAAACCGGTTGACGTCGATCATCAGGAAGGCGATCAGCCGCTTATGCCGCACAGCGCGGGAGACTTCCTGCTCGATTGTCTGGGTGAAGTAGCGGCGGTTGTAGACCCCGGTCAACGGATCGCGGATGGCCTGTTCCCTCAGTTCGTTCTGCAGACGAATCCGCTTGATCGCTTCGGCGGTTTGTCCGAGCAGAAGCTCAAGCCGGTGTACATCATCTTCGGTAAAGGCACCGACATCCGTGGCAACGACCTGAAAAACCCCGATATCGCCAATCGGCGCGCAGATCCCCGAGCGGAAATCCTTCCTTGCCGGCCTGGCTTCGGGAACCTCATCCGGACTACCAAAGACAATCGTTTTACCGGTATGGTAGGTCCTGGCCGCCAGTTCATCCTCCGCCAGAGACCTCTCCACGGCCGTCCCGGGAGGCAATTCCGATGAGGTCGCTTTCACCACCATCCGGTCTCCTTCCACGATATCCAGGAAGCAGAGCAAGAACCCCAGGATTCGTTCCGCCGCCTCCATAGTCAATCGATAGGCTTCATCTTCCGTTGCGCAAACCGCCAAGCGGCGGGTTATCTTGTTCAGGTTCTCTATCTTCCACTGCGACTCCGCCAGCGCTTCCTCCGCTTGCCAGCGCTCCTGCGCTTCCATGGCCAGCGAGACGAAATCCGCCAGCGATCCGGCGAAATTCTGCTCATCCGGCGTCCACCGGCGAGCGGGCCCGACATGTTCATGAGCGATGACCCCTACCGTTCGGCCGCCCAACCGAAGCGGGGCATCGAGTATGGAGGTAATACCGTGAGGAAAAAGGTAAGACTCCGAAAGTTCTCTGGTTCGGGGGTCGGTGAGTACATTGTCGGCCACGATAGCGCGCTCCTCTTCCAAGGCCCGAAAGTAAGCGGGATAGTCTGCCTGAACCAGCTCGAAGCCCTGGGCATGTCTTCCGGCACCCAGTTCATACTGGTCCAGGCACTGAATCTTTATACCTTTTTCATCGTATAACCATATGCTGGCCCGTTCAACCTCGAGCGTGCGGGCCGCAACCTCGGTAATCTCCTTCAGGAAGGCGCCCGGATCGCCGTTTTTTATCTTCATACTTCGCGATAGCTTCGCAAGCACCCTGTTCATTGTCCGAAGACGTCTTTCGCTCTTCCGCAACGCCTCCTCCGCTCGCTTGCGCTCGGTGAGTTCCCGGGAGACCGTCTCGTACAGCCGTGCGTTCTCTACGGCAATAGCCGCCTGATTGGCAAAGGTGGTCAGCAGCGTTTCTTGACCACGAAATGCTTGCGGCCGCAGGTTGCGCAGGTGGAGGACTCCAATCGAACCGGCCTTGCCGGTTAGCGGCAGATAGGCTACCGACTTGATATTTGTCCCCACCATATGCGGATTGACCAGGCGCGGCACCCCGGCACCCAGTTCCGGGACAATCGTACCGTCCTCACCGATCTCATCGACGATCACCATCTGTCCTGTGCCCATGACCAGACGGGTAAGGCCATGCTCCTGAGCGCGATCCTCGATTGACGGTACATCTGGAAAATTCTCAAAGCTACGCACCGTGCCGCTTTTTTCATCGACCAGCAGGATGCTGGTGTAATCGGCGCCCACCGCCTCTTTCGCCAGCGACACGATCTTTCCCAACACCTGATCCAGATCGAGAGAGGCGTTCACCACCTGCGAGGCTGCGTTAAGGGCATCCAGCTCTTGCACCTTGCGGGTGAGGGCTTCCTCAGCCTGCTGGCGCTTAGCTTCCAGCTCGATGTTGCTCAGGGCAAACGCGATGTCCAGCGCGACTTCAGCGAATAGTTCGTACTCTTCCTTATCGAAAATGAAATCGGCGGGGATGGACGCAGTGAGCATTCCGTAGACCTTTCCCGCATGTTCCAACCGGATGGCCATCACTCCCCGACCACGATGCGTGCCGGACAGAGAACAGCCAGCACACTCTGCATGTGGCTCTGCGCTTACCTGGACTCCAGGTTGCGCCAGTGCCTTCTGGGCGCAGATCGGCAACCGACCGCGCAGCAGATGGGCGGTCGGCGCTATGGACTCCTGGCTTGAGGGGGACTGTCCTACCGTAATAAGGCCTTTTTCTTCATTGAGTAGACCGATCCAGGCGGTATGATAGCCGTGCGCCTCGCTGAGCCTGTCGCAGACACCCTGTACCAGTCGATCGCGCTCCTTCTCGGTGACGATGAACTGGTTGACGTTACTGATGGCGCGCAGTGCAAGGTTAAGGTGCGCGATCTTCCTCTGGTTCCGCTTCCGTTCGGTGATGTCGATCCCTATCCCGTAGAAGAAGTCGTATTCGCCTTCTTCGGTGAAGATCGGCCGGCCATGCCATTCGACGAGAAGTTCTCGGCCGTCCCTGGTCAGCACACGATTCTCGTTTACCATCGGCTCGCGCGAACCTGCCAGTTTTTCGAATATTTGGGAGAGCGATCCGCGGTCACTCTGGGGGACGAAATTCGTCAGATAATCCTTTCCTAACACCTCATTAACGGTATAGCCGAGCGCGTTTCGCATCGCCTCATTCATCATCATCGTCTTGCCATCGACATCGATAGCGACGAAGAAGACCGGCAGGGCTTGAATGAGAATATCGCTGAAACTCTCTCCCTTACGCATTTTGCTCCTTCACCGTCTCACCCGCTAGTAGTTTTGACCCATCATCTGACTGGCCCCCTAAAATTAATGATCAAGTCAACAAGAGAGAAGTAGTCATGGAACGGCGATCAATGTTCTCCTTTTCCCCGTTATCCACTATAAACATACCGGAGGCTTAAATTCACCTCTTACAAATATTTTTTTTGAATGCTCTTCTTTTTGTACTGACTCTTGAAAAGAAAAACATTAAGGAACTCTTTAAATTGAGTCGATTCCTCCTGCAAAATTTTTGGATCGAATTCCGAATAAACCATGTATCGGCTTCTTCACGGTCACAAAGTAATGCGTCGTATAATTCCGCCATAAGAGGAGAATAAATTAGTTTTAACAAATTCTCGCTGAAATGCAACCCGGATTCTAAAGTTTTCCGCTAGTGCTGGTTCCGGTTGGTCAACGCGGCACTGACGGCATAAAAAACCGCATAATACAACCGGTTCGCACAAAAATCCCGGTGATTGATATGGTATTCATTTATAATTGTTAGATAACGATACGTTGTAAGACTATATCTTTGGTTTCTTTTAGGTATTCCGCTGTGTTTTATAATTTAATCTAGCGGGCACTTCCCGCCTGTAAAGGCGAGGTATCTATTTTCTTCAACCTTTTGTTGTGGTTGTAGCCATCAAAAAACTCCAAAAGCTTACCACTTAATTCAAAGATAACATAGAAAAGATATTTTGTTAAGACTTTTCTCTTGATCCGTTTAGATCATATCTTGATTCTACTGCAATAAGTAATTTTGCTGCAAAAGAACGAAGGAAGCCTGGGCCTGAGCTGCCTGAATCAGCCGCCGAAATCACCGCATTTTCGAAGTAAAAAGGCCAAGGATGGCCTTTTCAGCAGCACTGCAACCGGACGTGGTCATTGATGCGTGCAAGAAAATGCCAGATGAGGCGTTGCTGATGGCAACGGGGCCTCGGTGAAATGAGTTTTTGCAGTAAAATCTGTCTTACAATTCCTGTAAAAACAAAAAGTGGATGGCCGTTGTGCTACAGTACATTTGAGGGAAATCTAAAGAGTTGGGCCATCCACCCATGAAAAGGATACCAGCCAGCGAGAAGTTACGCACCTCTCCCGGGGAGATGGGGTTCCGGACTGGAGCCGGGCCTTCCTGGGCGTAGGGTAAAGGGTAAAGGCGGGGGATCTCCTTAGGCCCGCCGCCCGCCCTACCGGAAAAACGACCACGTCCCTCTGGAACAGAAGAACGGTCCCTATGTGCCCCCGGTACCGGGCGGCACTGGCAGAAATCTTCGCCGCAGGCGAAGAAGGTGGGAAGCGATGGATAGAGGAAGGATCATGCAAAAAATCGGTTATATCCGGTTGACCCCCTTCTTTTGGAAGTTGTTCCAGTGGCAGGACCCCGCCCGGTCACGTTGCGGGTGGGATAAACGAAAGGATCGCTCAGTCGCTCAGTGGTTCTTCGACCGGTTTGACCGCATGGTAGTTGAGGAGATCCATGGTTTCTCCACGCAGGGCCAAAACGTAAAGACCCCGCTGGGTGGCGTAGGCCACCTGGTTTTCCGGGATATACAGGGCGGCATAGATGGGGATGATCTTTTTTCCCGTGAACTCCGGCCAGTAGTCCGGGAGTTGGGGGAGAAAGGCGAGAAAGTCATCGATATAGCTTTGCCGGGACGTGGTCTTGGTTTCGTTGAAGAGCACGATTTCTTCGTACTCGGCGATTACATCGAACTCCCGTTGCTGGGACCGGTCTTTCCGTTTGAACCGGAAGGAGCGCACATACAGAGTCAGCGGTTCTCCGACACAGCCGAAATACCGCCGGGCGATCACCGGTAGGTTGGGAGCCACGATGTCTTCCGCCACGGTCCCCAGGCGGTTGGCCAGGTCCCCCCACATCTTGTTGAGTTCCCGGCGGGAGCCCACCATCTCTTCCTTGAATTCTTTCATCTCCTGAGCCGAATGTTCCCGGTAAGCCACCATCTCTTCCTTGAGTTTGTCCAGAGCCCAACGTTGTTCGATGAGCGCATTCTGAACCTTGGCAAAACCGAGGTTGGTATGGAGGATGAAGTCATTTAAGGTCTTTTCGAGATCAATGACTTTTTCTTTCACTTCTTGCATGTTTTTCATCTCCCTTCCGGCCGGGACGATCAGCGAGCGGGCATCAGGCCTATATTCTGCAGCACCTATTATATCATACCGCCCGGTTTCTTCCTGTCCCTTTGTCGAGATGGCAATGGAAGATTTGGTTCAGGGGGAAGTCCGTGGTAAGGAGGGGGGAGGGAGAGGGTGAGGATGGTATGTAATGGTTTTTCTGAAAAGGCAGGCTCTGTTTTGATTCTTATTTTTGGCAAGTATATTTATCCATACCTTCCAACAGAGACTAACAGAACGAGAATTCTTGACTTCATGTCCAGTTATAACCCAGAAAGGAGGCAAGCGAGTGATCCGGGGAATTTATACCGCTGCATCGGGAATGAACGTATTCGAAATCAAGCAGGGAGTGCTGGCCAATAACCTGGCAAATATCGAGACACCGGGGTTCAAGGCGGATCTCTTGCGAGCGGAAGCGGTTTACGAAAGGGCGATCTCCCGGTTTACCGATGAGCAGTCGCCGATCTCCATCGGAAGTCTGTCGATAGGGGCCCAGCTGATTAGTGAACACCAGACCGATTTTTCGCAAGGGCGGATCGAGACTACCGGAAATCATCTTGATTTCGCTCTGCAGGGAGGGGGGTTTTTTGTGGTCGCCACCCCGGAAGGTGAGGGGTATACCCGGGCGGGGAATTTTGCCCTCGATACCGATGGCCGCCTGGTAAACGTGGATGGGTTCCCGGTATTGGGGACAACCGGGGAGATCGTTCTTCCTCCGGGGGGAACGTTCCTGGTCGATGACCAGGGGAGGATCCGGGTCGATGATGAGGAGGTCGACCAACTGCGGGTAGTCGATTTTGACGATCGGAATCTCCTCGTGAAGCGCGGTCTCAATAACTTTTTCCCGGTTGACGATCTGGTTGAACCTCGGGAGGCGGTTGGTTTTCGGGTCGTGCAGGGCTCGCTTGAACGCTCGAATATGAACGTTGTTGAAGCTATGGTGACCATGATCGAGACTCTGCGTAAATTTGAAGCCGCGCAACGGGCGATCCAGTCCCAGGATTTGGCCTTACAGCGGGCCGTGAACGATATCGCCCGGCTTCGTTAAGAGAGTGTCCGTCGTCGATCGACAGAGAGAATAACCAGGCCGGACCGCACGGCGGAGGCCTGAACGGGGGAGGGAGTATCCATGATACGGGCTTTGTGGACCGCGGCGACCGGAATGATGTCCAGACAACTGGATATCGACGTGATCGCCAACAATCTCGCCAATGTGAATACAACGGGCTTCAAAAAGAGCCGGGTGGATTTTCAGGATATTATGTATCAGACCATTCGGGTCAGCGGCGCTCCGACCACGGAAGCGACCCAGGTGCCGGTAGGCATTGAAGTCGGTCTGGGTACGCGCCCGGCGGCCGTACAGAAAATGTTTTTTCAGGGAGACATGTATGAGACCCGCAACCCCCTTGATCTGGTCATTGAAGGAAACGGCTTTTTCCAGATTCTGCTGCCGGATGGTGAAATCGCCTATTCCCGGGACGGCTCTTTCAAACTCGACGCCCTGGGACAGGTGGTGACCAATGATGGGTTTTTGTTGGAACCGCCGATTACTGTTCCCCCTGAGGCGGAATCGATAACCGTTGGGCAGGATGGGATCGTGTCCGTCCAGATTCCCGGGGAAATCGAACCCCAGGAAGTCGGCGTGATCGAACTCGTACGTTTCATTAATCCGGCCGGCCTGACCAGCCTGGGGCGGAACCTCTATCGGGCCACCGCCTCCTCTGGAGAACCACAGATGGGGGTACCCGGCCTGGCTGGCTTTGGGAGCCTGGCACAGGGTTTTCTGGAGATGTCCAACGTTCAGATAGTCAAAGAGATGGTGCGGATGATCAGTGCCCAGCGGGCCTACGAAGTCAACGCCAAGGCTATAACCACAGCTGATGAAATGCTCCAGATTTCGAACAATCTCAAGCGGTAACCGGATGCGCGCGATGAAATACGCAGTGGGTTGGTTATTCGCCGGTATTGTGCTTTTTCTCGGGGGCTGGGTAGGACCGGTCTGGGCCCTGACCCTGTCTGTTGCTCTCCGTCCGAACGTGACGCTCCTGGCCGAGAGCCTCGTTCTCGGGGAAGTGGCGGAGATTTCTTATCCGGATGTTTACTGGGAGGGGGAACTACGCCGGCTCGACTTGGGTTATGTCCCCGCTCCCGGGGAAGCCCGGATGATCCGTCCCCAGGAAATCTTCGACCGGGTGGCGGCGAGAAGGATTCCCGGCCTCGCTTTTATCCATTTTTCCGGAGCGGAGTATTCTCGCGTGGTCTTTGCCGGTGAGATTATCCCCTGGTCAGCCATGAGCACCATGATTGAAGAAGAACTCTTACGCCTCTTTCCCTTCGCCCAAGCGGTGGAAATCCAGCCGCTGGGAGCCACCGAGGACCTGACCGTTCCTCCCGAGAGCACCCTCCAACTCTTCATTCCTTCCGGACTTAAGCCGTGGGGCCGGGGGACCGCTCACTTTACCGTGAGCGCAGCGGGAGGCTACGAACAGCGGGAAAGCGTGACCTTTGGCCTCAAGGTTTTTCGGGACACCGTCAGAACCATAGACCATCTCCGGCCGGGTGACGTAATTGGCGCCGACCAAGTGCAGGTCTTGCCGGAAGCGTTGTCCGCGGGTAATGATCAGGGTTTCGCTTCTCTGAATGAGGTCATCGGGCTTGAGGTCCGACGGGCTATGCGTCCCGGTGAAGTAATCTCTCCGGAGAAGGTTCAGAAGGAAACCTTGATCGAGCGGGGGGACTTGGTAACCATGGTAGCCAGGAATGGCTTGGTTACCGTGACCGCCACCGGCCGTGCCCGGGGAAACGGATCGTTGGGAGAGAGCATTGTCGTAGAGAATCCGGAATCCCGGAAACGGGTTCAGGCCCAAGTCATTGGGGAAAGATTGGTGGAGGTGGAGATACGATGAGACATGACCGGTTATTACTTAGCCTGGTGCTCGGTGCGACTCTGGCCGGTGGCCTGATCCTTCCGGTCCGGGGGGAGTCGCTTTGGAGCGATGACGGCTGGTTTGCGGATCCCTACTCGGATTTCAGAGCCTCGCGTCCGGGGGATCCGATCATGGTGATTGTCAGTGAGCACACAACCGGTTCCGGTGATGCTCAATCCAGCGGGGGACGGAGCACCAACATCAACCTGGCGGCTGGAGCGGGGATCTTCGATTTCATTCCTCCTGCCGGTTTATCCAGCGAGACTTCCCGGCAGGCACAACGGGGGGAAAGTCGGAACTTTTCTCTGAGAGGGGTGATTACTTGCCAGGTCAGCGAGGTTCTGGAAAACGGCAATCTCCGGATCAAGGGGAGCAAGGAGATGATCCTCAACAAGCAGCGGGAAATCCTCACCATTGAAGGGGTAGTCAGCCCCCGAGACATTACGGCGAACAATTCGGTTTTGTCCACCCAGGTGCTCGATGCGGTGATCAAACTGGATGGGACTCTGCGGCCGAGGGAGCGCAGTGGCTTGGTCGGCCTATTGAACGGCATTTTTGGATCCGTTCTTGATTTCCTTTTTTAGGAAGACCGGTTCGGTGTCCGTTAGAGGATAAAGGATAAAGGGGTGCGATGGTGATCAATACACTTAGAAGAGCTTCTCTCCTTCTGGTGATCAGCCTGTTTCTCACGTTCACCGCCAACGCGGAAACGGTCCGGATCAAAGATATCACCCGATTTGAGGGGGAACGGGGGAACCAGCTAATCGGGTACGGGCTGGTGGTGGGTTTGTCCGGGACCGGGGACAGTCGTAACAGTCTGTTCACCAATCAGAGCTTGGCGAACATGCTCCAGCTACTGGGGATCACGGTCGATCCACATCAGATCCGGTCACGGAATGTTGCGGGGGTGATCGTGACCGCCGAACTTCCTCCCTTTATCCGGCCGGGGGAAACCATTGATGTAAGCGTCTCCTCCCTGGGCGATTCCGAAACTCTCCAGGGGGGCGTCCTCCTGGTGACCCCGCTGAAAGCCGTGGATGGAAAGGTCTATGCGGTCGCTCAAGGACCGCTTTCCATCGGTGGTTTTGCCGCGGGCGGCGGCGGAGCCCAGGTGCAACGTAACCATCCGACAGTGGGCATGATTCCTAATGGTGGGATTGTCGAACGAACGGTGGACACCAGATTTTATGACCCGACCCGGGGGACGATTACCCTGTTGTTACAGAACCCGGATTTTGTCACCGCCACCCGGATCGCTCAGGCGATCAGCAATGAAATCGGGGGTCGGCGGACCCGAGCCCTCGATGCCAACCGGATTGAAATCACCATACCGGACCAGTACCTGCACCGGGTATCGTCCCTGATGGCGCTGATCGGGGAAATCCCGGTTACTCCTGACGTACCCGCCCGGGTCGTGGTGAACGAGAGGACCGGCACGGTGGTCATCGGAGGGAACGTGCGGATTCTTCCGGTGGCCCTCTCTCATGGGGATTTAACCGTGACCATTCAAACCCGTTTTCTGGTATCTCAGCCACCGCCCTTTTCGCCCGGAGAAACTGTAGTGGTTCCGGAAACGCAAGTGGAGGTCGTGGAAGAAGAAGTGGGACTGTCCAGGATCGAGGGTACGACGACTATTGACGATTTGGTGATGTCTTTGAATGCGTTGGGGGTCGGTCCCCGGGATTTAATTGCTATTTTACAGGCGCTGAATAAAGCCGGCGCCCTCCAGGGGGAATTGATTGTCGAGTAATAATACCCTCCGGAATACGAAGGAGCTTACCATGCTACGAATCGATCGAATACCCAAAGAACCGCTTTTGGTGCTCGACAGGAAGGGAAGCGGGCCGCTTCAGGATGGATTGAAAAAAGCCTGCGGTGAATTTGAATCGTACTTTCTCGGTTTTATGTTCAAGCGTTCGATCCAGCCGGTCCTGGTCACGGAATCCCCTTTTTTGAGTAAGCACGAGCGATGGTTTAAAGACATGTTCGTCGATGAGGTTGCCAGGTCGGCGAGCCGGGCCAACGGTATCGGGCTGGCGGAATATCTGTACCGGAACCTCGCAGGCTCTCTCGTCCAGGAAAGTGAATCCGGGGACTGACGGGTGAGATCGGGGGTTTGCGGGGGCTCAGATAACAGATCTTTGATTTTGCTGCAAAAACTCATTTCAGCGAGGCCCCGTTGCCATCAGCAACGCCTCA
>DATIKP010000077.1 GCA_035477455.1 Atribacteraceae bacterium | reverse complement strand
GATTATATCTTAGAGCATCACTCCAATTTTATTACGCCGGACGATGAAAGTGAGGCGCAAACGTACCGCTTTTTGACCGACCGCTGGAATCAACCGATTATCATCACGACTATGGTTCAATTTCTGGAAAGTGTTTATTCCCATAAAGGTGGGAATTTGCGTAAATTACATAATATGATGAACGCTGTTTTTATTTTTGATGAGGTGCAGTCCCTTCCGGTCAAATGCGTGCATCTGTTTAATAATACAATAAATTATTTGCGCACTTTCGGTAATTGTACCGCATTGCTTTGTACCGCAACGCAACCGCTGATTGATAAAGTGGAGCGGCCTATCCATTTTTCCTCGCCTTCCGAACTTATAGCCGATACGGGTGAAGCCTTCAAAAAGCTGAAGCGGACACGAATTGTTGACAGCACGGTGAAGAGTGGATATTCAACCGAGGCATTGCGCGATTTCGTTCTTGAAAAATTAGACGCAGTGGGTAACTGCCTGGTTATTTTGAACACGAAAAAGGATGTGGCGAATCTCTACCGTGCGGTGAAAAACTATATAAATGAAGATAAGGAAACACAGATTAAGCTAGTGCATTTAAGCACGTCGATGTGTCCCGCTCACCGCATGGAAGCAATCGACTCCATGCAACAAGAAGAGGGCAACAAAAAGATGCTCAAGCGCGAGCGTATTTTATGTATCAGTACACAGCTTATAGAAGCCGGCGTGGATATTTCTTTCGCCTGTGTCGTGCGTGCATTGGCTGGACTGGACAGCATCGCTCAGGCAGCGGGGCGGTGTAACCGTAACGGCGAAGAGCCGAATGGGCGTGAGGTTTATATCGTGAATCTCGCAGAGGAAAATCTGTCAAAGTTGCCAGACATTAAGTGCGGCAGTGATGTGACGTCGCGGATACTTGATGAACCGGTTGATGATCTGTTGTCGCACGCTGTGATGAACCGTTATTATCAGGAGTACTTCTACAAGCGCAGAGATAAGATGGATTATTCATACAATAACGGATACATCTATGATTTGCTATCGGAAAACAAAAAGGGTAGTGGTACATACATCAATTCTGGGGATAAAGCACCATTCCCGGCATTACGTCAGGCATTTCAAACTGCGGGTGAGCAGTTTTACGTGATTGAGAAGGGTACAGCCGCAGTTCTTGTTCCGTATGGACGCGGAACGGAGATCGCCGAGAAATATAGCGCTGCTAAATTGAGAAACAAATCAAAACTATTGCGCGAAATGGGAAGGTATTCCGTTTCACTCTATTCACACCACCGCAATGCAGGGTGTCGTGATCGTTCCGAGCGATGAGTGTTTTATTGATTATGAACTGAATGCCGATATTGCCGAGGGATTTCCTCTGCCTTTTGCCCAGGTTGAATTGATCGGTGAAAATGGACAAGTCCTGATGGCCCAGACAGACGGTCAGGGACGATTCGACGTGACCGGGTTGACCGACAGTGCGTATTTGGTGATGGCCAGCCGGGGGTCGATCCGGGTGAAAGCCGGTGTGTCCTCCCTGGTTGACGGGGTGATGAACGATATCGGCCGGGTCGATTATTTTACCACAGCCCAAGTGTTGATCTACGAAGCGGCTAATGAATTGGAGGCCGGGTCTGTGTTGATCAGGGATATCCCAACGTTGAATCCTTCCGGGGAATTGCAGGACGCTGTACGGTCCGCCCTGGAGGCGTGCCGGGATCCCCAGGATGATATCAGCTGCCGGCGGATTGCCCGGGATCTGGTGGACCAGGGCTTCGGTTCCCCCTGTATTCCTTGTATTCCCAGGATTCCGGAAGTGGGTGGGCCGAATCCGACTCCGACCCCGAATCCGACTCCGACCCCGAATCCGACTTCGACTCCAACTCCGACCCCGACTCCAAATCCAACTTCGACTCCGAATCCAACTTCGACCCCGAATCCGACTCCGAATCCGGAACCGCTTCCGGCCATCTCCCATGTGCTGGTCCTTCTCTATAATGGCACCACGGTGAAAATCGATAACTACCAGGACGGGATCACCGATTACAGCGATCCTTGGAAGTTTGATGCTAAAATGATCGAACGGTTCGGCTCGGGGATTGAGACCTACATCATCAAAGCCGCGAGCGTTCAGTCAGCCTGGGGGTTTGGCTTCTGGACACCTGAGGGAGAAGGGATTTTAGCAGATGATCTTCCTTCTTGGGCAAAAAGCCGGCTGAACCACTCAAAGAACGCGTTTACCGATGAACCGAGCGTCAATTATGTTGAATTATGATGATGTGTTGTAACCATATAGCGGTTTGCCATGCAAACTGTTTGGAGAACCAATAGTACCTGGAGAACCGGCCGAACAGCCGGTTCTCCAGGTTTTTGTGTTTGTTTCCTCCGGCCGACTTGACCAAAAAAATAGAGCGGTTGTCTCTCATCCCAAACGAGTTTCAACAACGCTTTTTCGAGCTCAAACGCACCAGTTGGTCAGGCGAGGGGAGACCGCAGAAGAGAAATGATCTGGGGGAATAGGGGAAAGGGAGAAGGGGTTTCTCCCTTTCCGGAATTACCTTTAAAAAATCTTCAAGCGACGGAAATACTCTCGCTCGTAGCGGGCGTTGCGCTCCATGCCGTCCTTAAGGTTACCGCTCCAGAACACCTTGGGTTCCTGCCCCTGGCTCAGAATATAGCGAATCGCTTCTTCTTCGATCCGCCGGACCAGGTAGCCGTAGGTGATGGTAGAAATGGGGTTTATCGGGGTTCCCAGGCCCGGGATCAGTTGCACCGCGTCGCCCACCGGGTTGTAGTCGTCGATATATAGATCGCAAACCTCGCTCATGTGCTTTTTGCTCTTGTGCCGGGTGAAGTGTTCCAGAGGTATGGCTTCGTGCCAGGCCACGGAGGAAACCCCGATCACGAAAGCGCCCCGTTCCCGGGAGGCCATACAGGCCTCGAGGCAGGCGTTGTTGATCCCGATGTTGTTGTAGACGATCACCACATCGTCTTTACCGATCTGGTAGAGGTCGATCAGTTCGGTGAAGTAGCCAGCCAACCGCTCCAGGCGGATGCTGCGGGTCCCACCGGCCAACGGCGAGGTGGAGAGGTCCAGGATACCGTCGACGGCCACCAGCGCCCCGGCCCGGTGCACCATGTCCATGACCGGCATATAGGTGTGTCCTCCGGTTCCCACCGCGAAAATGACCTTATCCTGCATCAGGCGTTTCCCGATGACTTCCCCGGCCTTTTGGAAGTTTTCTCTCTGGCCTTCCTCGAGTTTATCCAGGAATTCCTTACAAATCTCCAGAAAGGGTTTGTCCGCTGGGTAGTTCCTGAGAAACTCGTTGTCCACTTTTACAGTCATAACCTGTACCTCCCATGTTCAATGATGGTCTTCTGTATTCCGTCTCCCGCAATTTTCCTCACTCCGGAAAAGCCAGTTGAATTAGCTCATCCA
>DATIKP010000076.1 GCA_035477455.1 Atribacteraceae bacterium | reverse complement strand
AAACTCATTTCAGCAAGGCCCCGTTGCCATCAGTCCCGCCTCATCTGGCATTTTCTCGTACGCATCAATGACCACGTCTGGTTGCAGTGATGCTGAAAAGGCCATCCTTGGCCTTGTTGCTGCGAAAATGCGGTGATTTCGGCGGCTGATTTATGCAGCTCAGGCCCAGGCTTCCTTCGTTCTTTTGCAGCAAAATTACTTATTGCAGTGGAATCTTACTTATAAACGGAACTGTCAAGCGGGTCGAGAATGAAAAGTTCAGCGATCACTGTTTTATTTACAGAGGAGAGGAGGTTTGCCGGGTAATCGGGAGACCGCCTCTGAGAGGGGGTTAACGGCTCCGGCAGCTTAGCAGATATCGGGTAATGGAACGATCATAGGTTTTTTCAATATCGGGGGGGAACAGGCAACCAGGAATTTCTCCATGAAGCCGGTGGTAGCTGAAACAATCACAGCACAGCCCCTTGCGGGAACAGGGATCATAGGTACAGGTGCAATGGTCCAGGTTTTTCCGCCGTTTACACTCGGGCATAGATTTTTTCCTCTTCCCTTTTCTCCTCCACCACCCGGACGGTGCCCTTCATTTCATTTTCATAGAGAAGATAGGCTCTCGCCACTTCAACATACATCTTGAGCCGATGGTAAAACCCAAGGACGGGTCCGTACTTTTCTTCTTTATGGTAGTGGGTGATCCCCCACAAAGGGACCATGGCGATCTTGGCCTTGAAATCACGGGCAAAACGGGTCAGAAAGACTTCGACGCCAAAACGGACCCAGGAGAAATCAGGGAGAGATCGTATCCAGTCACCTCTAAGCGCCCTTTGTCCATTGAGTATCGGACATAGTTTTTGCGCAAAGTCGCTGGAGCTTCGACCAGCCTTGAAAATACCGATGCTCATGACTGTCTCTGCGTCGTGGATCAGGGGCTCGATAAGGGCCAGAAGGTGTTCCTCCTTGAGCCTGATGAGATCGGCGTCAAGACAAAGGTATAAGTCACTCGTGTTTTTAGCCCAAATCGCTTCGGTCAGGGCCGCGGCCTTTCCCGAATTGAAAGGTAACTGAATGATCTCGACCGGGAACTTTCGTGCAACCTGCGCCGTACCGTCCCGGGATCCATCATCGATCACCACGACTTCATCGACAAAAGGGATACTACTAATTACCTGCAGGACTTGACCGATCCGGGGGGCTTCATTGTACGCCGGAACCAGAATTGCGATACTTTGCCCTTCCAACATCTGCTTGTATTCATCCTTTGTGTGTGCTTTTAAAACAAACTATCTGCCCAGTAGTATAATAGATCCGGAAAGAGGAATGGCCCACAAAAAAACCTGCTTCCGGGTAAGGGGGTTCACCACTGGAAAAATATCCTCGGACTCATGGAAATTCACTGCCGAAACCTATAGAATATTATACACAAATACGTCCAAAGGAAAAGTAAAATTTGACGAACGAAAGAGTACTAAAAAATTTTTACTACCTGGGCCTTCTGGTTATCATTCTATACCTGGTATACCTCATCCGGACTATCCTCCTGCCTTTCGCCCTGGGAGGAATCCTCGCCTATGCGCTCACTCCGGCGGCTTACTATCTGAACCGCCGCGGGCTTTCCTGGAAAGCGTCAGTTTTGATTATTTTCCTGGCCCTGCTGGTATTTTTCCTGATACTCTTCTTTCTGGTCATCCCCGAAAGCATCGACCAGTTCCGAACACTGGCCTCAAATCTTCCCGTCTATACTGAGCAAATCATCAGTATCACACAAGCCATCGACGAGCGCTATCCTGGACTGAACATCTCCGAGGCGGTTGAAAGTTTCCTGGTTGATTTTTCCGAAAATATCCAGGCCTATCTGACCGGCATTCTCCGCAACGTAGTCGATCTCGTTTCGCTCATTGTGAGCGTCCTTTTTTTCGGATTCATCCTTGCCCCTTTCATACTCTACTATTTCCTGGTCGATACGGTAAAAATCCGCCGAGCGTTGGTCAAGCTCTTCCCCAGGAAAAAAAGAAAAGAATATATTACCCTGCTGCGAGAAATCGAACATATCCTGGGAGCTTTCATTCGCGGTCGGCTCCTGATCTGCCTTTTCGTGGGTGCGAGTGTCAGTCTCTCTATGCTTTTCCTGGGTATCGAGTTTCCCCTGGTTATCGGACTTATCGCCGGGATCGCCGACATCGTTCCCTACCTGGGACCGATTATGGGGGCCATTCCCGCCCTGCTCTTCGCGGCGACCAAATCCACCTCCACCCTGATCCTGGTCGCAGTGATGTTCGGTCTCATCAACCTGATCGAAGCAATTATCGTGGTTCCAAAATTAATGGGAAAAGAAACCGGCCTCCATCCTTTGACCGTCTTGTTCGCCCTGATGGTCGGTGAGCAGCTGTACGGTCCCCTGGGATTGATTCTGGCCATTCCCATAGCCGGAATCATCAAGGCCTTGCTCCGGGTCTACCGGAAAAAACCACACGGCGAATTGCCATAAAAATCGTTTTTACTGACCCAAAAGCAAGGCGTGGAGCCGAGGGAAAAAAACCCCGGCTTTCTCTTGGAACCGATACGTTGCCCGATCATCATAAGGCGTCGGTCCGACATTGACGATGACCAACTCAGGAGCAACCGAAGGCAGGAGATTCGCTGGAGAAACTGTCAGGCTCGACCCGACCACCAGAACCGGATGACTCCGGGCCAACATTTGAGCTTTCGAAAAATCGTCCGGAAGCTGGTCTCCAAACAGGACAACATCCGGTCTCAACAGACCCCCGCATAGACACCGGGGAGGGATGATAGCCTTGGCGAGCTGTTCTTCCAGACGGTCAATCGGGAAAATGCTCCGGCACCGGCGGCAGGATCCAGTACGTAGGTGTCCGTGTATTTCCAGCACTTCCCGGCTTCCGGCCCGGATGTGCAAACTGTCGATATTTTGGGTGACAACCCCTCGTACCCATTCCCGCCGTTCCCAATCAGCAAGAACCAGATGGGCTGGATTGGGCAACGCGTCGCGAAACTTCCTGAGCACCGGGTACCCTATTCTGTAAAAAGTCTCTGGATCGTTATTTAGGGTTTCCGTCGAAAGCAGGGCCATAGGATTATAGTGTTCCCATAAGCCAGCGCCGGGGGTGCGAAAATCCGGGATGCCGCTTTCAGTGGAAATCCCAGCACCCGTCAATACCAACCAAGGGGCCCGCTCGAGAATAAACCTGGCTAACCGTCGTTCCTCTGATTGTTTCGTCATGGGTACTGTTTCCTCCAGTCAGGAACGCCGTTTTACAGTCATTCCTGCCTGAGAAAATCACAAGCGTTATTCTGTAAATCGTTCTCATCGAAGACGATCTGGGTCTGGGGATGGCAATAAACCCCGACTTGGTTGTTCCATACCCGATTACCCCTGACTGTGCCTTCGGCAAGAGCTGAAAACAATAGGCCCCCCAGGCGATTGTCCTCAATGAAATTACCGGTCAGTTCCACTGCGCTGCCCCCACCGGCACTCACCCCCCAGCTATTCTCATAAACATGAGAACCCCGGCAAACAACTGACCCATCCCGCCCTACTGCAATTCCTTCCCGGCCGTTGGAAAAAATCCGGCTCTGCGTGAATAGGACCCGTGCTCCTTTATTGACGATCATTCCACACGACTTGTTTCGGAACAATGAACATCGTTCCAGAGTAACCCGGGACGAACCGGTAATCACCAAGCCGTTTCCCATCCAACCGACTTTTTCCGGCAAGCCTCCGGTAAACCGACAATCCCGAAATAATACCTCGCCACTCTGGACCACAACGACATTCCCCTTGGATAGAGAACGGCTGCGAAAAGTGATGCCAGAAAACACCTTCCGCCCTTTTCCTCCAATCCGGACTACCGCCCCGTCGCTTTCCAGAAAGGTCGCTTCCGACGAAACACCGGCAACATTCACCGGATTCACGATGGAGAACGCTCCTCCTAATCGGAAATCACCCGTTCCCAGAAGGAGAGTCTCGTTTTCCAGAAGCGATTCAAGCCGCAAGGGGATGGTATAGCCGTCTTCCGGAAACAATGCTGTTCCTTCCTTCGACGTGTCTTCATATTTCTTCCGGAGAACTATAGGAAGGGTGTAGCGCCGCATATCTTTACAGAAAACCAATGAACCCTGCAGGATCCGGCCCTGAATTCTTTCTTTCAAAGAAAAAACGGCCTCACCCTGCCCAGTCCCCTGCCATTCCAAAAAGGAAGGTATTTCAACCAGGACGGCGCCATCGCCCAGGAAAACCGGAAAGGTACTCCGCTCTTGGGTGATGGTGATTAATACCGTTTCAGAGTCCATCTTCGATCACTTCAAACCAGTTTTCCCCAAATTCGATGAGCATCCCCCGGAGAAGCTCAAGGCCCTCTCCCTCCCGGTAGCGTCGCCGGTTTCCACTCTCTCCGGGCGGAAGAACGGAAACCGGCAGGTCCGGAATGAAGTGATACCTGCCTGCCTGCAAACGAACCTCTCCATAAGAGAGTCTGCTTCCATCATTTTTAAGCATTTTTTCAATGACCCGGTACCGGTGACCGAGCACAAGGCAACCCGGTCTTACCACGCTCACTTCCGCGGTTTTAGCATGATAGACTCGGAGGACAACCGGAAAGGGAGGCAACAGGGCCTTTCCACAGAACGGACAGCGCCGGGTCCCAGACGAAATCCAAACAGGATAGGGAAAGTGCTGCTCGCAACATCTGCAGGGCCAGACCGAAAAAAAAGTCTGATTCAAAGTCATTTCCCACTCTCTGGCCAGAGGCCGCCTGTTCGGATGAAAGAGGCCCTGGATAAAACACTGTTCGAAAAGCGCGCGAACCTCGGGAGGAAGGATGTTCACGCTCAGGACTCCCTGCTGATAAAGCGGATAACCCAACCGTTTCGGACGATTCCGGAAATTATAGGGGTTCTCGCTGAAGACTGCTTCCCGTCCCCAGCCGATGAGTTCGTCCTGTTCGGCATCGTCGGACTGGAAGCAGGTGAGGGGTTGCAGAGGGTTGCGTAAAAGCAATGTCTGAAAGACGAGAACTGCGAGACTGTGCCGGTCGCTCCCCTGATCGGGCGAGGATTTCCGGCTGATTATTTCCGGAGCCATGAACGGGATCATGCCCAGCACTTGCGGGGGAAGAAACCCGGGAATGACCAATCCGTCGAGATCGATCATCACTGCCCGACCGCTTCGCATATCCACCAGAAAATTATTGAAATGGAGGTCGGCATGAGCACAGCCCCTGCCGTGCAAGACTGATACCAACCGGGCCAGAGAATGGGCGACCCGGAGATAATTCAGCCAGTGTATCCCTTCCTCGACCGCCCGTTTAAATTCTCTGGGGCTGAAAATATAATCGACAAGCTCCCGAAAGGGGGGGCGGGGGATTCGTTCGGTTATTACCCCAATCTTACGCACACCATCAAGTTCTTCCACCAAAGCCTGGGGCCAGCACAGATACTTCAAGTCTTCTCCCAGATTCCGTCCCAAAAATAGAACCTTCTTCAGGAAATTCTCCCGTTCCGGTGAGTTGAGTCGGTCATGGTACAACTTGATGACAAAGCGTCCACACCGGCTGAAATATATTTCTCCTTCGCCACCGACATAGAGCGGTCCTTCAATGGCAAAACGATCAGGAACATGGGAATGATGAGAAAAAGTCCGGATAATCATTGAAAAACTATCACCATGGTCCGGTCGTCCCAACTGGAACGCGACCGGTAGGTGCTCAACCATCGAACGAGTTTCCGAGCGGAACGGTCAGGCCAGGCTGAACGGTGAATCTCTCTGGTGATGTCCTGGCCGAAAAGATTTAAGATGTTGCCCGGCGGGCCGTACAAGCAATCGTCTGCAACCCCGTCGGTCATGATCAGGACGGCATGTAATTGTTCTTTCTCCCAGGACAGGGTTCCGGTTACCACCCAGTCCTGCCAGTCGGCCTGAGTAATGACCGGTGTTTCCCCGACCTCACCGGTTAAGCGGGGCTTGACCAGAAGTGTCGATTCGTCATCCCGGACACCTACCACAGCACCGTCACCCAATTGCAGGCCAAAACACAATCCCGTCCGGGAGTTGATAAGAAAGGAGATTAAAGTCGTGGCGAAATCGCTCATGGTTGCCCGGCTCCGATCCGCCCATCCACTGATGATGCTCCTGGCGTGTTCGATCGACTGTCGTGTAATTGTTTCCAGGTCGAACTGCTGCGAACTAACAGGCGTTGCCGGGGTGTTTTTCCGGCTTTCCCGGAACCAGAACAGGCATCCATATTCCTCTGCGGCCTCTTCATGCGGCTGCGCGGTTTCCCTGCGGAGAGGAGTAAATTTAGGCTTGGCCTCGGTTGGACACTCCGGTGAAGAAGGAAGTGACCCCAAAAAATACTCACTATATGCACTGACCGCCAACGAAGAGCCGGACGCTCCCAGCCGGGCAGATCCAAGGCCGTCAGCCGCAGCGATCAAAAGCCATTCTCCCCGAGACCGAATCAAGAAACTATCCTCTCGTCCGCGGTGATCGCGCAGGTGCAATCTGCCTACCACACTGGCGCCGACAACAGTATAATTCCCCCGTTTTCCGTATGCGGCGCACCACTCCGGGTGGGTTTCGAATGCATGAGAAACCACACGGTCGCCAACAATAAATCCTCGGTCACGCAACTATGCTCTCCTTAGTCGTTCTCTCCATCCCGGTGAAGCTCTCTCCAGCTGAAGGTTTTTCCTAAACTTTTTCCTTAACGATCCTCCCGGCTAATTCGCCGGGGGACAACGTAACAAGTCAGGTTAGGGGATATACTGGAGAGCTTCAGGAGGAGGTGGAATCGGTGTGGGCAGACTCTCTCCCTGGGGTTGGCTGAGACTTTTACTCACCGTTTTCACGGTTTGGGAGATCCAGCGGAAAAAAGCGGCAAACGAAACCGAATCGGCATCCATCCGAAAACTCGGCCCTATGGCTACCTCTCGCAAGGTCGTCTCGTCTATTTCCGGACCGCACCCCACCGTAATGACTTGGACGATTTTTCGGTCTTTACGTTTCAGGATTTCTTCCCGTGCTCCCTGCCAGTTATCCGTCGGTTTCCCGTCGGTTAGTATAAAAACAAGCGGTTTCCAGTCTCCCTTTTCTCCGCCGATTTGCGATTTTTTCACATCCCGGTCCAGAAGTTCGATGAGAAGACGCATCGCCTGACCAAGGGGCGTATATCCCCCGGCATCCAGAATAGGCGGGGAAAATTGTTCAATAGGAACCAGTCCCCCGGTCAGGTTACTGACCTGGCGGCCGAAGGTGATAACCCCTATCCAGACCGTCTCCCGGGCAAAGGTATCGCTTTCCACTTCCCGCTTGAAAAGAGCCACGCCCTCCTGAACAGCCTGAACGGGTGCTCCCATCATACTTCCGGAGATATCCAGCAGCAGAAACACCGGCAATCTTCGTAAACCCTGGCTGAGGGAAACATTCATCTCAACAGTATCGTCCATCGTCACACCTCCCGGAGCAGTCTTAGATAGAATTCATTGCCATTATGACCTTTCATCGAATACAAGGTTGGCCAGCATCATTTACCGGGATATTACCCCGCTCCCGAGCTACCGAAGTGGTATTAACCGCCGCAGGGGTGGGGTGTGAATGGTTATCGCCCGGTGCGGACACATTTCCTGGCAGCAAAAACACCGGATACAAAAACGTTCATGGAAAACCGGCGGCCATCCAGCGCGTTTCATCTCAAGGGCCTTGGGCTGGGCTGGACACACCTCACAGCAGACTGCGCAGAGCCGGCAAAGTTTCGGCTCGATTCGCGGACGGGCCAAAACAAAGCGACGAAGTCCCCTCATCAATTTTCGTTGCTTGTAGCTTTCCAGGGGCCCTCGCTTGACCCGGAAATCCCGAAGTACAAATTTCTCTAAAGGATCGCCGGCCAACACAATCCTTGTTTCGTCAATTTCTCCAAGACCCATTGCCGCTCCCCACCGGCAAGTGGGAACCAGAGTCGGATCGACATCGATCAACCGGCAAAAGACCGCGTCAAGCGCTACGGGATCATCGGAAAAACCGATAACCCCCATCATACGGGGATCACCGCTTCTCGGACCTTCCCCCTCCATGGCCATCACGGCGTCCATGATACAGAAACGAGGCCGAAGAAAGCGATTCAGATCAACGAGGAACCGGGAAAAGTGTTCGACATCGGGCATCTTAAAGTGGTATTCAGTTTTCCGCAGTCCCGGAACACATCCAAACTGGTTCTTGACCGCCCCGGTAATCCTGGTTAACCCATGGGTTTTCCATTTCGGCAAACTGAGCAGAGTATCGTATTGAGAAATCCCCTGGGCCAAGGGAAACTTTTTATGCTGCCGTCCTTCGGGAAAATCCACATCCTGGCTGGTCATGAAGTCGGCGCGCGCGAGGCCGATTTCCTGGGCGACCGCCTCCAAGCCCGCCTTCTCGGCCACCAGTGAAGGGTTCCCATACCCGGGAGAATCACCGTAACCAACCCTGACCCCTGTTCCTAACAGGGTAACGGCGATCGCTCTGAACACCTCGGGATGGGTGGTCACTGCCTGTTCGGGCGTTACGCCGGCCAGCAGGTTTGGCTTTAACAGAACCCGCTCCCCCGGGGAAAAAAGGCCAACGCATCCTCCGAAACAGGCGAATCCCTTTTCGATCGCATTCTGCACAGAATCTCTTTCATAATCCGGACAGGATATCAGGGCGACTTTGGCCATTTTCGAAACTCCTCTTCTATATACTCTTTTTCTTCCCAGCCAGTGTCTGGTATAATCGGGTGTTGAACCTGATAAACTGGAGGGATGTTTCCGTGAGGTCAAAAACACAAGTTATTGTTATCCAGGCCCTCTTATTAGCCCTATCTATAATTCTGACCCGTTTTGCCAGTATACGGGTCGCTATTGGAGGGGTCGAAGGGATCCGCATCGGATTCGGGACCCTGCCAATCATCATGACCGGGGTTTTTTTCGGTCCCTTGGCTGGCATTTTGGTCGGGGTAAGTGCGGACATCGTCGGATATGTGCTCTCCCCGATGGGCCCCTATATGCCGCACTTTACTCTGATCGCGGCGCTCTACGGACTCGTCCCCGGCCTTTTGACCGTCCGGCCGCTCTCCGGTCTTATCGACGCCCGTTTCGGCCCGATGAAAACCATCATCCTGGGCATTACGCTGTCTCAGGTCCTCGGAGGTCTTTTTCTGACACCGTATTTTCTACACATCCTGTTCGAAATTCCCTGGAAAATTCTCATCATCCCCCGTCTCATCAGTACTCCGATTCAGATCGTCCTTTATGGGTATCTCTTTTATCTTCTGATCAAAGTCCCCTCTTTTTCAGCATTCCTTTCTCCCTGCTCTCACGACGAACGCTTCTGACCCTGAAATAGGTCGAAATGCCGGGCCCAGCCCTACCAGGCGGACCCCATAGCCGTTTCAACCACCCTCGAAGATCGGGCGCTCCTCCCGGTAGTGCCATTCAGTAGGGCTGGTGATGTATTCGAGGGTATTGAAAAGCAAATTGTAATGCCGGTACTCCTCGGTGGCCAGAAAATCCAGAAAATCCTTCATTTTGTTGTTAGAAATGGTTTTGGCTTGTTCGAGATAAAAATGGTGAGCTTGGGATTCCAGATCCATGGCGGTTTTCAGTACATCGATTTCCTCCGAGAAAGGAGGAACCAACTCTTCCATTTTTTTTCGAGCTTCGGTAAAGATGTTGTCGAAATGTTCCCTGGAAGATTTGCGGATTCCGCCAGTCCCCTCCCAACTAAACGCCTCCCCTTTTTCAATGCGCTGATAACCCTCCCGGATTTTCTCCATATGGATCAATTCCTCATCGGCTAACCGCGCCAGGGTTTCTTTGCTTAACTCGTTAGATACCCGGTTCAATCCCTCCAGGTAGAAAATGCGTCCGTCTTCTTCCAGTTTCAGGGCCTGTTGGAGAATCTCCTGTATGCTCATGCATACTTCCTCCTTCCAGCATGCGGTATTCACTCGCTTATTCATCGTTTGAGGCAACTCACGAAATTGACATACTCCCACGAATATTGTAACGATTACCGCTGGTTACCGATACACCAAAGAGAATTTGCTCCATTGTACCCGTCTTCCGGAAAATTGAAAAGAATTTTATATGAGTTATTCTCTATGGACTCCCGGGGAGCGAACCGTGTGGAACAGACACCGATGAACACAGATACTCTTTTATGACTGATGGCGTTTTTGGTTGCCTTGTATTATTGCCGATGACTTGATAAAATACGGTCAAGACAAGAAGCGTTGGGAGGAAACCATGCAAGAACTTCCCCTGAGGTGCAAGAACTGCAAAGCCCTGATCACACCGGAAGATCTTACTGAAAGCGGAGTTTACAGAATTCCGGCTTACCGGGGTTCGGCTTATCTTCGATATATATGTTCATACTGTCGGGAATATGGCGAAGCAACGTTCAGCATGGAAAAGATGGAGGATATCGCCAGGATTTCCAGGAAAAAGAAAAAAGAGAAGCCAAAGGGTCAGATTACCATCGATGAGATTATCGAGTTCCATAATGAACTGGATAAGTTGAAAAACGCCGATTTTCTCAAAGACCTATAGTATGGGGTGACCCCATGAACAAGTATAAAACGGATGATAAGAAAAAAGTGTTTCAGGAATTGCTCATGCGCGAACTCGCTGCCCTGTTTCGGACCGCTCTGCGCATGACCAGGAACCGGGAAGACGCCGAAGACTTGGTTCAGGAAACAATTGTCAAAGCGTTTGCCGCTTTCGACCGTTTTGAAATGGGAACGAATTTCCGGGCCTGGATATTCAAAATCCTGACTAATGCGTTTATCAACAACTATTACCGGACCAGAAACCGGAACAAGCTCCCCTCGCTTGATGAAATGGAGGAAGAAACAGCATTTCAGCCGGCATTTGAAGGAATAAGTCCCGAAGAGGCTTTGTTGAATACATTGACTCGCGAAGACATCACCAACGCGATTGAGGGGCTCCCCATGGAGTTCCGGGCGGTTGTGGTTTTGATCCTCGTTGAAGGGTTCGCTTATAAAGAGGTTTCCGATATTTTGGATATTCCCATCGGTACTGTGATGTCCCGCCTCCACCGGGGAAGGAAAATCTTGCAGAAAACCCTCTGCGAATACTCACAGCAGAAAATATCGAAATGAAGGAGAAGAAGGGATGGTCTGTACAGAAGCCTTAGAAAAGATGTACCTGTACCTGGACCAGGAGGTTCTGTCCGAAGACGAGCGCCTTGAAATAGAAGCCCACCTGAATGCCTGCCCTTTCTGTTTCCAGCGATACGAGTTCGAATCCAGTTTGTGGAGCTTGATACGGAAAACCAGCCTGGAAGCCCCCCTTCCCGAATCCCTATTCACCCGTATTGAAATGTTTATCGCCGGGTTTTAGCCCGCCTCGAACAACCGCACCCCAAAAAGAAGGGAAATTTGATGACCCGCACCGCTTTTAAGAAGGAGGCCGATTTCGATCATGCAGGATAAAATCGCCATAGGAGCGCTGGCCCATTCTCTTATTGAGAGTTACCGGAAAACCGCATTCACCACCAATATTGAAAAAAAACTCTTCCCGTCACGATCCCGGGTGATCGAGATCACCGAGAAATTGCGGGAATTGCTTTTTCCCGGTTACCTGGGCGAAACGTCATTGTGCTGGCTCAATGTAGAATATACGGTAGGCGGAATATTGGACCGTCTTTTTCATGACCTCAGCCTGGAAATCGCCAAAGCCTTCAACCTGGAAGAAAAGAAAGCGGAGAGCCTCTCCTGTTCCGATTGCTATGACCAGGCCTGCCAGGAAACCTTGGCTTTCTTCGAAAAAATCCCCGCCCTGCGCGATCTTCTTGAAGAAGATGTACAGGCGGCCTACGCTGGAGACCCCGCAGCCTACAGCCTCGACGAAATCATCTTCAGCTATCCCTGCATGGTGGCCATTTCAATTTTTCGCATGGCTCATGTGCTCTTCAAACAAGGTGTACCGCTCATTCCCCGGATGATGTCCGAGTACGCCCATAGTAGTACCGGAATCGATATTCATCCCGGGGCCAATATCGGAAGACGCTTCTTCATTGATCACGGGACCGGAGTGGTTATCGGAGAAACTTCAGTTATCGGAAATAATGTCAAAATATACCAAGGCGTCACCCTGGGAGCCCTCTCCTTTCCTCGTGACGAAAGTGGTCAAATCATCCGAGGCATCAAGCGGCATCCCACCATCGAAGACAATGTGACCATCTATGCCGGGGCCACTATCCTGGGCGGCGACACCGTTATCGGCAAAGGCTCGGTTATCGGGGGGAACGTCTGGCTGACCGGATCCATCCCTCCCCGAAGCAAAGTGGTCATTGAAGACCCGCACTTGAAAATTATCACCCGTGTATAAAAAAGCCGATAACGGTCCGGAGCTTAGCGGGATAGCCAGATCATTCGTAGCCCTTCTCTTTCAAGCAGCTCAAGAAAAGCCAGGCGGCTCATAGTCTGCACCTGAACCGAAGGGTGATCGAGAACCCTTTCCAGATAGCGGGCCACCGCCGGGGATGAAATCAGCCGAAGAAGGTTCACAATCTCTGTAACGACATACTCAGAACGCTCATCCATTAGGGGCTCCAAAACCGGAAGCGCTTCGGTGCCGAGAGGGAAGAGGGCTCGAACCACCTGACCGCGTACCCGCTCCTCACCCTCCCGCAGCAAGGCGCGCAACCAGTAAAGATGAGAGAGCAATGTTTGCCGGGAGAAAGGTTGCGCAGCACTTACCAGGACCGTGAAAAGTTCCGGCCGATTTTTAACTTCGGGAAGCAGGCGCTCCTGCACGAATTCCGGATCAAACTGTGTCACAAGCGTACCGTGAGAAAACTCGTGCTTTTCCAAAATCCGCCAAAGATCGGGATGCGGAAAGATTTCGTCAAGAGCGACCAGCTGGTCCAGCAGGCGAATTTCCAATTCTTCTACACCTTTTGTCGAGCGGACAAGCCAAGCCACTCCCGGCTCTGTCCTGGCCAAAATTCCCATTATCGTTCGATCGTTACCGTCCGGTAGACAGGGAAGTTCTCCCTGACCCTCCTGACTCAATATAAAGGCACGAACCAAACCCTGGATTCGCATATCTTTCGGATCGATCATGCCCATGATTAGTCCGGCATCCAGCGGACCGGTCCGGATGAGATGAAGCAAGGCTGCTTCGCGCACGTCCACACAGGGATCGTTCAGTGCTTCGAAAACTATTGCCCGTCCATCTTGACCCATCCGGGAGAGAGCGGGAATGACCAGGCGTCGGAACCGCTCATCGGAGGATTGCAGGAAGGCGCTTAAGTACGGGAACGCCCGCTGGTCATACGCACATAAATACTTTTGAGCCTCCGAAAAGAAAAATGTCGGCATTGATTCCTGTTCGAGAAAACGAAAAAACACCGGTAAGGCCTCGAGGATCTGCCAACGGGCCAGCATACCAAATGCTTCAAAGCGAAGGATGATCCTCTCGCTTTCCGGTTTTTCCTCTAACCCGATTCCCTCGGCAATGCTCCATAGAAAAGGAATCCAATTGTCTGTAGATCCCAATAGGCGGATGATCTCACGTTGTAGGGGGACCTCCCCACGATCCAGAAACAAACGCTGGAGGTAGGGGCCGAAACTGGCTCCGGGCATCAATTCGGCTGTTTTACGGAGGGCGAGTACCCGGACTGTGAAAGGGAAGTGAGACGGGGAGACGACGATCCGATCCAGGTAGGCAATCGCCTCGTCAGGCTCAAAAAAAAGCTCAAGGCTGGGGATCAGATAAGTGAGCAACGCGGTATCGCCGGTTCTCCAGGCGGTGCGCAGGTATTCACGTAATTCCACGTCGCGGAGAACCGCTGTCCGACCCTGAGCAAGCAAGCCGGGGAAGAGCATGAGCAAAGCAACCCAGACATAAAAAAGTAATTTCCGTCGGTCCATATCCCTGAGCATAACCGATGATATTTTTTGCGCCAAACCCATACCTCTCGTAAATTCCCGGAAGGAATTCTCAAAAGAATAAAAAGTTCCTGATGGGGGGAACAGTTTCATCCCCCATCAGGAACAGTATGCTTATCAAAAATAACCGGCGTCCCGCATAATCTCGTCCACTGCCCGGGCCGCTTCAGCCAATCCGTCCTCCACGCTTATGTCTCCAAGCATGATGGCCTGGAGCCTGGGGAACAGGGCATTGGAGACGGGAATCCACTCGGCGATGATTGGAGGAGGTGTAAAATCTTCGTTGATCTGCAGTTGCATTAGTTCAAGACGTTCTTTGGCCAGCGGATCCTCAGATACGGCAGCCTCCGCGATGATTGTATCAAACACCGAACTACGCACCGGGATATAACCGATTCGGGCTTCAAAAAGCATCGGTTCGTAACTGGTGATAAACCTGATGAATGCCACGGCGGCTTCTTTATTCTGACTGGCCCTGGTCACCGACCAGGCATGGGCACCGGCCCAACCGCTGTGTCTTCCGGCATCACCCATCGGTTGGCGGGCCAGACCGAATTTCCCGGCTACCCTGGAGGCCGAGGGATCCTGGAAATGGCTATACCATCCGTACCACTCGGTATACATGGCGATGATCCCACTCGTCCAGTTGCCGGCCACGTCGTCCCACAAGTAGGTAGGCATTCCCGGAGGCATGGCTCCGGCCTGATAGAGGTCACGCAATAGGGTCGCGGCTCTGATGCCTTCGGGGCTGTTGAACGCCGCACGATAGTTTTCATCGATGATCTGACCGCCGTGGGCCATCAGGATATCCCAGAATCTGCCGGACAGCGCTTCCTCTCTACCGGCGAACTGGGTTCCGTAAATATTCGGTGGGTCGTTAAGGAACAAGGCGATATCCCTGAATTCGTCCCAGGTTTGAGGCGGGCGAAGTTCGTAACCGTGCTCCTCCAGGAACCGGGCCTGTTTATCCGGATCGTTGAAGAGGTCTGTCCGGTAATGAAGAGCGCTGATGTCCGCGTGGCGGGGAATAAACCACAGGTGCCCATCCTTCCAGGCATAACTCATGATCCGGGGCGAAAAATCGGCCAGTTCCT
Organism: Atribacteraceae bacterium; assembly: GCA_035477455.1. Lineage (NCBI taxonomy): Bacteria > Pseudomonadati > Atribacterota > Atribacteria > Atribacterales > Atribacteraceae > Atribacteraceae bacterium. The sequence goes on along the minus strand of DATIKP010000076.1, from coordinate 17,936 downwards.
CTTCGCTGAAATGTTCCTCCAGGGGGTACAGAAAATCGATGTACTGGGCGAAAAAGCTGGTATGATTCCAGCACAGGTCGTAATCGACCGTCCCAGCGGCAAAATCAATTTTCTGCTTGACGTCGACATCAAAACCGGTGCCCTTAAAAACGATCTCGACGGTGGCCCCGGTCAATTCCTCGAACTTCGGAATAAATTCCTCGTAGAGCTTTTCGTAGGCGCCGCCACCAATAAAGGACGCCCGCAATACCACTCCGTCAAAACGTCCGAGATCCAAATCCTGGGCAAGACCCATTCCCGCCCAGAGAATCAACATAGCCACGACAATCGCTACCAAGCATGTTTTCACCGTCAATTCCTCCCGTTCAACAAAGTTGTCAATCCAATAACGCTGGTTAGCACCTCATCTGTAGCGCTGTAACTTACCCGCACCACTCTTTTACATTGACAGGCCTTCCACCTCCTTTCGCAGGATTTAAACCGTTTTCATCAACCACTCCCCTTAGGAATGTACCGGGAGGGTTAGCGGGCAGACCAGGCAAAATCAATACACGCACTCCCGGGCAGCCCGGGCATAAACGTGAAGGTTATCTGCGGGCGTTTCGAAAAAGTGATCGGCCGTCGACAGGATATAGCCTCCTTCCACTCCCACCTTTTCAAACAGGTCACGGACTGCACGAGAAATTGTTTCCGGTGTTCCGACAGTCAATATATTGTACTGGTCCATCCCGCCGATCAATGCCAGGCGATTGCCAATTTTCGCCTTGTAATCCCACGGCTCCTGGTTTCCGCCAATACTGGGCGGGGCAAGGGTTTCTGAAGCATCGGTGCCGTTGGCTACGATCATTTCCTCAATCCCCCGTGTTCCTCCGCAGGTATGGTAGGACGTCTTGAATCCCAGATCATGCAGGGCTTCGTGCAAACGACGGTCATAGGGGAGGCAAAACTCTTCATGCAAGGCCGGGGAAATCAACGTGGAGGACGAAGCTCCTCCTCCTGTTTCCACCAGGTCAAACCGTACCCCTTTCATCGACTCTAAAAATTCGAGTTTCTTCTCCAACAGAACATGCAACAGCTCATGAACCCAATCGGGCGTGTCCAGGGCATAGAGAATCAGGGCATTGATATCCACCAGGCAGGCGGCATGCTGCCAGCACCCGGCTTGATCCCCCCAGACGAAACCGCGCAAAACGCCCCGATCTCCGATCCGTTCATACAGAGTATTAACCAGACCGCGATCGAGCCGGGGGACCGGCATGTATTTTTTGAGAAGTATAATATCCTCTGGCTTCTTGATCAGGTACTCGGTGATCCAAGTGGTCTTCCGGTCGCCGGCCGTGGCATAGGTCAGCGTTCCTTCCGGAGTGTGTATCGTATGCCGATGACTCCGATTGTCCGGATCAGAGTTATACACTTGGACTTCGTCCCGCCATTCAGGAGTCGAAAAGCGAGTAAAGTCGGCATCGGGAAGCCAGAACTGCCCCATATCCTCAAAATATTGAACGGCGGCGTCCAGGCCGAAATACTCAAAAGCATCAAGGTCTGAGCTCCCGTTCAGGTAGGTATCGAGATGGAATTTTTGCCATTGGTGCACAGTCGCCGGCAGGCGGTCTGGCTTCTCACGGTTCAGGGCCAGATGCATTCTTTCTTTTGAGGTCACGCACGTTCCTCCTCTCCTCTCCTCTCCTCTGTAATGGGCTCCTTGCCGGACATAGCTCCGATCCGGCCAAATCCTGCCGTTTCCGGACTGGCCCCGCAGCCACAGGACCGGCGGATGATTATTTCCGGTTTTAAAACCGCCTTTCTCTGTTCCCGGATTTTCTCTCCGCCAACCCGTTGCAGCAGGAACTCGGTGGCTATGCTCCCCATGGTATAAGCCGGCTGCTTGCAGACGGTCAGGAAAGGATGCATAAACGAAGCAATTTCAAAATCATCGAAGGTCACCAAGAGCAGATCTTCGGGAATTCGATAACCAATTTCCTGGGCGGCTTTGACGATCCCCATGGCTATAAAGTTATTCCCAGCGAAGATCGCGTGAGGAACTGCGCTATAGTTCCGTAGATACTCAACGGCGATCCGGTGGCCGAAATCCTCTTTATAGGCGCCGGCCGTCATCCATTCCGGCCGGGGAGCGATGTCAAACTCAACTAGGGCCCGCTGGTATCCGTCCATTCTCTCCCGGCTGGTGGATATAGCCTGCGGACCGGTGATCATCGCAATCGCCCGACTATCGTGTACGGTAATCAGGTGCCGGGTCAGGAGATAGCCCCCCTCCTCGCTGTCTCCAACCACCCAGTCCCAGCGAGTTCCGGAGATCTTCCGGTCCACCAGGACCACCGGAACATCACGTTTTTTCAACTCAACAAGGGTCTTCCCCTCACTGCAACTGGCCACCAATATCCCATCGACCCGGCGTTCGAGCATCAGGTCGACATAGGTTTTTTCTTTGTCTTCGTTTTCATCGGTATTGCATAAAATGGTATTGAAGCCTTTTTTTGCCGCCGAATCTTCCACGCCCCGGGCCATGGCGGTGAAAAAGGGATTGGTAATGTCTGAAATGATCAGGGCGATAGTGTCGGTCTTCTTCTTCACCAGGCTTCTGGCCAGATGGTTCGGGGAATAGTTCATTTCCCGGGCGATCTTTTTGATTTTTTTCCGGGTTTCTTCCCTGACGCTTCCGGTTCCGCTTAGCGCCCGGGAGACCGTGGCGGGAGAAGTTTTCGCCACCCGGGCGATATCATATATGGTGGCCATAGTTTTGACTATTCAGGTCCAAGGGATAACTTCCCCGCTCTTTCAAGAGAGTGATCATCCGGTCGTAAATGCGCGGGTTGACGTTGGAGGCTACGGAATGGTCGGAAGCGGGCATATATCCTCCGCCTTGGCCGGCCTGGAGTTTATAGAGTACTTCCTGTTGCACTTCCTCCCACGACCCTTCACCCAAAAGCCGCATATCGATCCCGCCATAAAAAGCGATCCGATCACCAAAGCGTTTCTTCAATTCCACCGGATCCATCCCCGCCTTGGCTTCCAGCGGGTTATAGACCTGAACCCCGGCTTCAATCAGGCCCTCGAAAATGTCCAGGCTTCTCCCACACCCGTGGTATACGGCGAGCAGTCCCTTCTCCCGGATAACATCACAGAGGCGTTTGACGCAGGGATAATAGATCTTCCACCAGGTGTCGGGTGAAAAAAACATCCCCTTGTCATAGGCAACATCCCCCCAGATGATTATCCCGGTCAGATCGGCCAATTCGGTCTGCCGCTCCAGTACACCGAGCATGAAGTCAGTCACCCGCTCGGCAAAATCCTTGACTTTCTGAGATTCCACCGCCAGATCCATCAAAAGCCCCTCCGTCCCACGGATACGCCACATGGCCTCATGGGGCTCACAAACCGATCCGAAAACGGCGAATTTCGATTGGTTCTGATCGAGTGCCTCTAGGTAGCTGGGCAATAAACCAAACGAATCGCCGTTGTTGAGAATATCGCAGCGGGGTTCGAAATAGCGGCGGTCGTCACGGGGATCCTCGAAGCGGAATGAAGATAGCTCACTGGCACTCTTCACTTCGAAATCGAGGAACATGGGCATTGGGGCGGAAAAGTCCTTTTTCACCGTACAGCCGAACCCGCTCTTGAACACAACGTAGTCTTTTGTCTGTTCGAGAACGCGGCAACTTTCCACCCGGGGATCGATGTTGGGCGTGATCAATTTCACATCCAGATCATAGTATTCATAAATATCCGTTCCCTCGGGCAGATTCATCTCCCTCAGCCAGTTCCGGTAAAAATCGGTCCAGTAAAAATCGGTTAAGGGGACTCGGTCGGGTTCCCTCCGATCCCTGAGCGCCGTCAACACTCTTTCCCTTTTGACAGAAACGGGATCCATGATACAAAACTCCTCTCTGAGCAATTCAGGGTAAAAAATCTGCCAGGTCCAGTTCAGCGATCTTTTCCGGTTTCGGCCAACCACTCCCCGCATCACAACCGGCCATAGCCCAATATAGGCTTATAGCCTGCCGGAAGACCGTTGGGTCAAAAGATAAGCCTTTCCCGGGACCATCGGCGATCGGTTGGAACATGCGTTCCGGGAGCCAATCCGCTTCCGGACCGATCCCCTCCCGCAGGTTGAAGATCTTTTCCAGGATTATCCGGCTCTCTCCGATTTTCATCAGGGAATAGAGACTGGTTTCCCAGCCGGTTATAGCCTGAATGAGGCAGGGAATCCTGGAAAACGGGAAAAAACGCACCGGCGCGAAAGCGAAGATACACAGGCACGCTGCATCCATAAAGCTGAACACCTGGCTCAGTACATGGTACATCCGGACCTTTTTGGCATTCAAGAGCGGGGAGGAAAGACGTTCGACCAATCCCAGGGCCAGGATATTATCCAAAAACAGGGTCGGAGCTTTCTCGTCAAAATCTGTATCATGCTCGACTACAAAGGTATCCGGGCCATGCGGAGCCACCGCATACCCCAATCCAAGCATCTGTTTGATCCGCGGCTCGTGCAGCGGCAGTTCCTTTCCCTTGACCTGGAGAGCGAAGGAGTAAGTGTCCGCTCCAAGCTCTCCGGTGAGGAAACGCACACCACGGCCGGCCAGATCGCCGAAACCCTTCCGGTAGACCATGGATTCGGTAAAAGGGAGGACATCATAAGGCTCCTCAAAACCGATCCGCATCTCACCGGTATCCGCCGGAGTGAGGCTTCCCCGGGAAAAACATTCCGCGACGAAACCAAGCGTCACTCCCCAGGAGGTTGTATCGAAGCCGTATCGCCGGGACATTCGGTGAAGTTCCAAAACCACGTCGGGGTAAGCCAACTCCAGGGAAAAGCCGAAATCGACAATTGACTCCATGGAGGGGGCGCCATACGGTTCGGTGGACAAAACTCCGTTCCCCAACGTTTTTTTACAGCGGGCCGGACAGGCGAAACAGGGGACATCATGCATTGTTCCTCGCTTCAGGAATTGATTGATTTCAAGTCCTTCAGCCCGAGGGTGGAAACTGGTTCGGGCGTTGGCGACGGAAAACAGGCCGTCCCGGTTACAGGAATCAACTGCTGAAGCAATGCCTTCCCGGCTGGTGAGAAGATTCACCGGATTTTCCAGGAAATGATTCTCAAAAAATGAATATAAATTTTGGAGTTCTCCGGGATCGGCGGTCGGGACTTCATCGTATCCCCTGACTGCTACCGCTTTCAGATTTTTGGACCCCATCACCGCTCCCAAGCCAGAGCGGTTGTTGATAAAACACAAATCACAAACAATCGACGCGAAAAGAACCCCGTTTTCTCCAGCCACTCCGGTCTGCGCAATACTGAAATCATTACCAAGTTTTTCGAGGAGCCGCGCCTGGACGGTAGTCGTATCCTGTCCCCACAAGTCCGAGGCGTCTGCCAAGCGGGCTTTTCCCTGATCGATAACCAGAAACCTGGGTGTTTCGGCTTTTCCTCCGATGAGGAGCAGGTCAAAACCAGCCCGCTTGAACCGAGACCCCCAGGAGCCGGTCGCCTGCGATTCTCCTATTCCGCCGGTCAAGGGGGATTTGGCCAACACCGTATGCATATCACATCCCGGTGCCCTGCAACCGGTCCCAGGCCCCACGGCAAACACCAGGAGATTCTGCCCGGACAAAGGATCAATTCCAGCCGGCAGCTCTCGCAAAAGGTAGTATAGAGCCAAATTCGCCCCACCCAGAGTTCTTTTCAGGAGCTGTTCCGGAATCCTCTCTTCCTTAATCACGTTCCTGGTCAGGTCAACCCGCAAGAGCTTCCCTCGAAAACCTGCCATCGTTCGCCCCTCGTTAAAACGGTGATGAGTCAAGAGTGATGTTGAACCTAATAAAATCCATATTCATAAGCGGCTTCATACATAGCCACAATGTTTTCAGTGGGGATTTCGGTCAAAAGATGCTGGCTGGGGGAAATGATGAATCCACCACGGGGAGCCATGACGGTCATCCGGTGCCGCACCTCTTCCCGCACATCGTGCACTGTTCCGAAGGGAAGGGTTTCCTGGGTATCCATCGATCCGTGAAAAGTTAGGAGGCCGCCATATTCTTTCTTCAATTCTGCGGGGTTCATGCCGGCCGCCCGGACCTGTATGGGATCGAGTACGTCAACCCCCATTTCGATAAAATCCGGAATCAACGCTCTCACCGAACCGCAGGAATGGAGCTGTACTTTCAGGCCATGCGCTTTGGCCAATGCCCATAGCCGGGACAGATGCGGCGCGATAAACCGCATCCAGAGTTTCCGGCTCATCATCGGACAATTCTGAACCCCGTAATCATCTCCCATGAAAAAGATATCGGTAACACCCTTGCCTTTTTCAAACATGATCTGGGCCTGGCGGAAATAAAAATCAGCTATCCGCTGGAGAAGGCGTTCGACTATTTCCGGCTGGTCGTACATTGTCATCATAAACCGGTCCATCCCCATAAGATCCATCGCCCAAAAGGTAATTGGAGCCCAGGGACCCCCGTATACCGCATATCCCGCTTCGTGAAAAAAGCGGCACTCCTCGCGGTACCGGTCATAATCGTAGTGATCGACATTGGCGTAAAGGTCCCAGGGATAGTTCTCGATATCGCTGATCGTTTGGGCCTCTTTCAGAGGGTGTGCAACCGCGTAGCCAAAAAAAAGGCCGTCCCGCTTGATCCCAAACAAGCCCTCCCGGCTCCCGTCGGGATACGTCTGCAATTTCGGACCACAGTACGGCGCCCAAGCCCAGCGGAAATCGACATGGAGGGTTTCGAGAAGCCTGAGCTGCGCCTCCCGGTTTTTCCCTTCCAGCAAGGTTCCGTCGGTTCCAATATAGGAGTGGACAGCAGCGCTTGCTCCGGTCTTGATCCCGTAATGCCCGATCAGTGCCTCCATCACTTCGTCGACGGCGGAAACATCGATCGGCACTCGATCCGGTTCCCGGTGTTCAATTGCGGTTATAACCCGCTCTCTTGACGACATGGTCTCTCGTAGCAAGACGAACTACCTCCCTACAGAAAAAATACCGGGGATTCGGCTACGGCTCTTTCGACAAATCTAAACCGCTAACGACTTACAGCCTATCGACCTGTTTTTACTTGAACGCTCCGAAAGTCAACCCTCGTATCAACTGTTTTTGGGTTATCAGCACGAAAACCACCGCTGGGATCAGCATGACCACTGACATAGCGCACATTCCCCGCCAGTCCATCGTGAATTGCTGGGTAAAATCATACAAACCGACCGGAAAAGTCTTTGACGCCGGTGTCCGGGTGATGACGGATGCGACCTGAAATTCGTTCCACGAAGTAAGAAAGGCAAAAATACCGCTGGCCGCTAGCCCCGGTAGGGTCAATGGAAGATCGATCCGAACAAAGGCCTGCCACCTCGAGCATCCATCGATTTGAGCCGCTTCGTCGAGGGAAGCCGGAATATCTTTAAAAAAACCCTGCATGAGCCAGGTGGTGAAGGGAATATTCATCGCCGTATAAATCAGGACCATCCCGCCGATCCGGTCGGTCAGTCCCGTTCGGGCAAAGAGAAGGAAAAGCGGAAGGCTGATCGATATACCAGGGATTGAGCGGGCCATCATCATGCCGACGAAGGTCTGGCTGGAACCCCGGAAACGAAAACGGGAAAAACTGTATCCGGCCAGCGTTCCCACCGTAAGAGCAAATGCCGTACTGAATAACGCAATAAGCAGGGAATTACGCAAGTAGCTGTAAAACGGCACTGACCCGGCGATATGGCTGGAAGCGAAGAGCGTACGGAATGAACCAAGGTCGATTCGGTCAGGGATCCAAACCGGAGGACGGGTGTTGACTTCCACTTCCGGTCGCATGGCAGTCATGACAATCCACAAGACCGGAAGAAAAAAGATGACAACCAACACATAGACCAACACATTCAGGAGCTCCCTGCGTAACTTGCGCTGCTTTCGGCTCACCTGGCGTATTTCCGTCTCTCTCATCTCAATAGACCTCCTGACGGCTCTTGGATAATTGTCGAAATAAATAGATGATAAAAAGAAATGAAACCGCAACGGTAATAAAGGACATGGCCGTACCCATGCCGAATCGGTTATTGGTGATCGCCAGCCGGAAGGTATAGGTCCAAATCATCTCCGAACGATGGGCCGGGCCTCCGTCGGTCATGATGCGCACCAGGTCATAAGCCCGGCCCAGATCAAGAGAACGGATCACCATGGCAATATACACGAAGGGACTAATCAGGGGAAAGGTAATATAGCGAAATTGCTGCCATCCGCTGGCTCCGTCTACCGCCGCCGCCTCGAAGGGCTCACTGGGCAGGCTGACTAATCCGGCTATGAAGACGATAACCATAAAGGGTGTGCTCATCCAGATCTCGGCGATCAATATGGCGATCAGGTTCGCCGGGTAGTTGATGAGCCAGGGGATCACCTGGACATTACCGGTCACGGCATACAAAATATTGTTGAACAGGCCCACCTGGTCGTGGAAAAACCATCTGAACTGAAACCCGACCAGCACGGGTGCAAACATCATGGGGGCCATGATGGCGGTCCGAATCACTCCTTGGCCCCGCGTCACCCGGAAGATGAGCTGGGCCAGAAACAGCCCCAGCAGAAACTCGACATTCACCGCCACCCCCATGAAGATGAGCGTGTTGATGAAGGCTCTCCAGAATAGCGGGTCCTGGAAGAGGCGGAGATAATTTGTTAAACCTACAAATTGAGCTTGCGCCGGGCGCAGGAGGTTTAAATTGGTCAGACTCAGATAGAATGAATAGATCATGGGGACGAGGATAACAACGATGATGATGACCAGCGCGGGAATCGCCATGAGAACGGGTAGGTGCCGGTTGAAAAAACTCTCCCGGATCCGTGAGGGAGCCCTCGACGCTGCTTCGCTGTTTCTCTTCTGGGAAACCTGGCAAACTCCCTCACTCATACATCTCTATCCTCCCAGATGAACGGTTTTGAGGACGATTCAAGCGGATGGCAGTAACTGTGTCTTAACCCAACCGCGTCTCCGGTCATATCCTGATGTCGTAGACATTGCCTACATTTATTTGTAACCGGTTGCACTATAACACTTCCTTTTCTCATTTGTCAAGTACGTTTCCCAATAGGTGGTTTATGAGGGTAACTTGACTGAGTCAATGTAAACAAGTACAATTTATGTAATCGGTTGCTTAGGCCCATATCAAAGACAAAAGGAGAATCCCTTATGAGTACGGTAGGCATTATCACCTTTTCCGACGGACGGAGACATGTTCACGAAGAGCTTCTCCCCATGAACAAAAGTTTTCAGGAAACCCTCATCAAGCGTCTCACCGAGGCTGGTCACACGGTTATTATCGCTGACGAAATCCCCTGCACGAATCCCCAGGCAGTCGCCGCCGGGAAAAAAATGGAGCGCCACAGCGTCGACTGTACCATCTTCAATTATTCCATCTGGTCCTGGCCTCAGTTCACGGTGCTCGCCGCGCAATTCGCCCCGGGACCATACCTGTGCCTTTCCAACATCAATCCCGGATATCCAGGTCTGGTCGGTATGCTGGCCTCATCCGGAGCGTTGGACAACATCGGTATCCCATATCGCCGCATTTCGGGAAACATCGAGGATGAAACCGTGTTCCGCAGGGTCAACCTCTTTATCAGAGCCGCTTCCTGCGCCAAGTCCCTGCGGGGCGAAACCTTCGGTTGTTTCGGCGGTCGGCCGATGGGTATGTACACGGCTACGGTCGGAACCGAAACCTGGATGGATGTGTTCGGCATCGATGTCGAACACATTGATCAGTGGGAAATCGTCCGGAAAGCCGCATCGTACCCTCCGGAAAAAATCGAGCGGGCTTTACGTTGGTGTGAAGAGAATATCGGAAAAATCGCCTATGACGGAAAACAACTCACTCCTGAAATCCTGAAAAGGCAAATCGCCTCTTATTACGCCGTCCGGGATTTGTGCCGGGAAATGCATCTGGATTTCTGTGGTATCAAGGGGCAACCGGAACTGACCAACAGCTTCTGTACTATGGACGTGGCCGAAGCCTTTATGAACGACCCCTATGATTTCGATGGACCGAAAGAGCCGATTGTTTGTTCCACCGAAGCGGACATGGACGCGGGTTTGACCATGGAAATCCTGAAAAAGCTGGCCAATACCCCAGTGCTGTTCGCCGATGTCCGGCACTGGCATGAAGACTACGGGATCCTCGATATGTGCAACTCAGGCCAGCACGCCACCTATTTCGCGGGAGGGAGCTTCGATTACCGGGACAACCTCTCCAAGGTCATCTTTTACCCGGAAGGGTTTTATTTCCCGGCCGGAGGAGCGACGGTCCATCACCTGGCGCACCCCGGGAAAGTGACTCTGGCCCGGCTGGGCCGGAAAAACGGAGAATACTGGATGGCCATCCTGACCGGTGAGTTCGTCCAGTACGACAAAGCGACCAACCGAACCATTATGGAACGAACCCAGCTCGAATGGCCGCACGCCTTCTGCAAGCTCGACACCTCGATCGACTGCTTTATCGATCGGTTCCCCTGTAACCACATCCACGCCGTGTACGGAGATTATGTGGAAGAGCTGAAAATGGTCTGTGAAGTCATTGGGATCCGCTGGGAAATGATCTGAAGAAAACATAAAAAAACCCGCGCCGGATAATGGCGCGGGTTTTTTTATGTACGGTCTTATATGTGCGGTCTTAGAAGGCCTTCTCGGCGTCACCCAGGTTAGCGGCGGTAATGACCGTCGGTTCGATAAGGGTTATCGGTTCCGTGGGGACTGTCCCTTCCCGCAGATTATCGATTAAAACCTGGAAGCCGTCGGACGCTTGCCGACCGGGGAACTGTTCGATAGTGGCATCCAGGATCCCCTGATCGATAGATGCGAGAGCGTCGGGCAATGCGTCAAACCCGATAGTGATCGTCGCCTCTACATCGACAACTCCACTGGCTTTCATAGCCTCGAGCCCTCCCAGGATCATTTCGTCGTTAGCGCCGAACACGGCATCAAATTCGGGAATGCCTATGATGACATCCTCCATCACCCGCATTCCGTCAGCCCGGCCGAAATAAGCAGTCCTGGTGTGCACGGTGATACCGGGGTGTTGGGCAAGCACCTCGTTGAACCCCGCGCTGCGGTCAATAGCCGGACCCGCTCCGGGTGTTCCGTAAAGTTCGATGACCACGCCTCGGGGTTCCCCATATTTCTCGGTAAGTTTGTCCACAATAAACTGGCCGGCCTTTCGACCGCCTTCTAAGTTGTCTGCTCCAACATGGGCCAAAACTTCCGCCGCGCCTTCAGCCAGCCGCCGGTCGACAGTCACCACCGGTATCCCGGCAGCGTTGAGGGCCAAAACAGCGGGAACGATAGCTTCGATTTCAATGGGAACCAGGAGTACCCCGTCCACTTCCTTGATGATCATATCTTCAACGATGGCCATCTGCCGGTCAACCCGGTTTTCCGCTTCGAGAGAGACCACTTCGACACCTAATATTTCTGCCTTATCGAAAACCGCCTGCTCCAAAAAGGCGAACCAGGCAAAAGCCAGGCTTGGGAATGACAACCCAATGGTTAGGTCGGCTTCCTGAGCCGAAGCCAGCGTTCCCGAAAATGGGAGCAGAACCATAGCACACACGACGAGTAAAAGAACGACTTTCTTCATGTGAAAACCTCCTCCCTATTCTTGAATGTTTCTTCACAACCAACTGCACAGGGGCTCCGTAAAAAATCCATTCCTTGGATAAGCAGTCCTCACCTCCTTTTCTACGCCGCCAGGAAGCGTCTCTTCAGTTGGTCCATAAGCAGGGCCAGAATTAGGATCGCTCCCCGAACTATCATCTGCCAAAAAGGCTGTACTCCCAGCAAGTTCAACCCGTTGGCCACCACTCCCATAAGAAGCGCTCCGACCAGGGTTCCGTAGACCCCTCCCTCACCACCCATCAGGCTGGTTCCCCCAATGATCACAGCAGAAATGACATCCAACTCATATCCAGTGCCAGCCAACATTTCAGCGGAATTCAGGCGGGAGGTCAGGATCAAACCGCTCGACCCGGCCAGAAAACCCAGGACACAAAAAGCGAGAATTTTGATCTTATCAACCATAATGCCTGATAACAGGGCTGCTTCCGAATTTCCTCCAATAGCGTAGATATAGCGCCCGAACACCGTTTTTTTCAACACAATCCCGGCGAGGATCACCGTCCCGATGAACAAGACCACCGGAAAGGGAACGTCTCCAACCATTCCGGCGCCGATAAAGCGAAATTCTGGACTCATTCCCGAGATCGGTCTACCCCGGGCGACTAAAAGCGTCAATCCCCGGAAAATACTCATGCTCCCCAAAGATATGATAAAAGGATGAATTCTTCCCTTGGTGGAGATGTAGCCGTTAAAAAATCCGATCCCGGTTCCGATCAAAAGGGGAACCATGATACTCAAAAAGAAGTTCCCTCCCCAGTTCACCTGGAAGCCGGCGGCAATCATACCGGTGAAGGCCACGATGGAACCGACCGACAGGTCGATGAGCCCGAGCAGAATGACAAAGGTCATTCCGACGGCAATCACCCCAGTGATAGACACCTGGCGAACCACGTTCAGTATATTCAGGGGATGAAAGAAGCGGGGGGCGAGAATACCGAAAATCACACAAATCAGAAAAAAGACAAGAAGAATGCCGACTTTGTCCCAAAACACAAAAAACGAATGTAGAAGACCCCTTTTTTTTCCCAAACTTTCAACGGCTTTTGACATTATTTTTTTCTACCCCCAGCGCCAGTTTCAACACCGCCTCCTTGGTCATTTCCTGGCGGGACAACTCTCCGGAGATTTCCCCCTCCCGCATGACCAGCACCCGATCGCTCATGCCCAGGATCTCGGAAAGCTCCGAGGAGACCATGACAATCCCCGCTCCTCTCTCCAGAAGTTTTCCCATCAGCAAAAAAATCTCCCGCTTGGCGCCAACATCGATGCCCCGCGTCGGCTCGTCAAACAGGTACACATCGCTTTCCCGGGCAAACCACTTCCCCAAAACCACCTTTTGTTGGTTCCCGCCGGAGAGATGCATCACTCGTTGAGCAAGGGTTGGAGTCTTGATGTTCATGGCCTTGACCATTTCGTTCGCCACGGTGTTGAGCTTGGTATCGTTGATGAATCCCCGCAAGGCCATCCGTCTGAGATTCGGAAGACCCAGATTGTCAAGGACCGAAAGGAGCAGGACCAGTCCCTGGGTTTTTCGCTCCTCGGGCAGAAGGGCGATGCCTCGCTCGATGGAATCCCGTGGGGTGGTGATTCGGATTTCCCCACTCCGGATAAACACCTTTCCTGAATCGAGCTTATCCAATCCGAAAATCGCCCTCAAAACTTCCGTACGGCCAGAACCGACCATCCCGGCAATACCAACAATTTCCCCTCGTCGCACCGAGAAACTTACATTCCTGATGACCCCCTTGCGGCTGAGATCCTCGACCCGGAGCACCTCCTCCCCGATTGGATGTTCGGCCTTGGGATATTGTTCCACCAACTCTTTTCCGACCATCATCTGGATCAGGCTCCCCACCCGGATATCGCTGACCGGATTGGTGGCGACGTATTTTCCGTCCCGCAGGACGCTCACCCGATCGCAAACCTCGAAGATTTCCTCCAGCCGGTGAGAAATATAGATAATGGTCACCCCCTCCTTCCGCAGCGTGCGTATAATCCGAAAGAGGGTTTCGATTTCCCGCTGGGCCAGAGTAGCGGTCGGCTCGTCCATGATCAAGACCCGGGCCTTGAGGGAAAGAGCCTTGGCGATCTCCACCACCTGCTTCTTGGCCACCCCCAGACTTTTCACCCGGGCGTCCGGCTTGATATCAATATTCAGGAAATCCAGGAGCTTCTGGGATTCTTCCTGGATTTTTCCCCAATCGATCAGTTTCCGCTGGTTGAGAGGGTGGTGTCCCATGAAGATATTTTCCGCGACGGTCAGGCCGGGAATCAGATTGAATTCCTGGTAGATCGCAGCAATGCCACTTTTGAGGGCTTCGTGCGGAGTTCGATAGGCGATGGGTTCTCCTTCAAAGTCGATTTCCCCGGACGTCTTGGAAAACACTCCGGTGACGATCTTAATCAGGGTCGATTTCCCCGCACCGTTTTCTCCCACCAGGGCATGCACTTCTCCCCGCCGGATGGAAAAGGATACATCATTGAGGGCCAGCACCCCGGGGAAGCGCTTCGTGACCTGCTTGAACTCCAAAATAGGATTACTGAGCGTGTTCATTTCCTCTTGACTCCCAAGACCTGATCATAAAAAACGGATAGTCCGGGTCCCATTGTATCGCTCTAAACCGTCAAGCATCCGGTTTAACCGTTCAAGTTCGTAAGTGTCCTATCCAGTGACCGAGTAAGAGGTTCCGGAAACTCAAGTCCCCTTCGATACCCACTCAAACAGGATGGTCATTCATAGCCACATGAACCGTCTTCGCCGATTCAGCCAACCAATCCGTCCTGCATCACGCCCGGGGACCAAAATGCCTGAGCATGACCAGGTTATCGGTTTCGCTCGTATTGGTGATCGTTACGCCCTCCCGGGCGGCACTCACCGCTACGAAAACCTCGTCTGCGCTCATCTGGCCAAAACGGAGCAAGGCCGGGGATTCGACCGAAAGTCCGTTCATGGTTCCCTGCCCCTGGATGACAATCGCTCCATAGGCGGCAGTGTCACGTATTGACACCGTCCGTCCGGGGTGGACGGTCAACTCCGTGGCCCCGAAATATTCTGAATTATAGACAATCCGGTATTCCTCGTATCCCTGGCTCCGCATCTCCTCAACCGGCTTCAGTGGAAGAGGCGCGAGAAAGCGGTGAGTGTAAAAATCCGGATCCAGGTTCCGGTCCCAATCGATTAGGTCGACAATATAGTCGAGATCGTGTTTGTGCGCTTCCGGAACATCCTTGACCAAGAGGTCCCAAGGTGTGTACTGCTCCCAAACCAAGGACTGGAACATCGCGAAAACATCAGAACTTCTCTGCGGCTCATAGGTTAAGAGAGACCCCGGCGCGTGGAGAATGCCAGGTGGTACGTCCCAGCCGGTTCCCGGTTTCAATTTGTATGCCCGGGACAGGTAAAGAATCCCGTTATCCCCCTTGACCCAGTCTTTCAGGCACTGAATTACCTGGTCTCGAGTGGTTCCGGGATTGAGTCCGAAGAAGGTGTAGGGGAACCACCCTCCGTGATTGTTCAGTTGTTTAGGGAAAAAATACCCTTCCGGTTTCCCCAGCCTGCCGACCGCCTTCGCTCCTTCGTCATCCTGATGGAGATGGTGAGGAAGAGGTTCCATGTTGTCGAAAAATTTGCTGTACATAGTCCAGCCGCCGTGTGCAGCCATGACTTCTTTGCCCAAGATGTCGTTGCCCAACAGGTCTACCGCTTCTTTGAGTAAAACCTTTTCCAGAACAGAACCATCCCGGAAAGCGACATAGCTCATCCCTTCGTCGGGTAGGGTCTCCGGTCCGTTATCCGCCCGGGTGGTCGAAGCGAACCACCTTTCGTCGATGCCGCCCCGGTGCCCGCCGAAGGCAAAGTAATCATCGGGGTGAAGTTTCAGCCGCTTTCCCGGAACACAAAATGCCCGGGGGACCCAGGCGGGGGCCAGTCGAAAAACACCCCTACCCTGACTCAACGCTTTATTCAGTATCGCCTCCGCATTAGCCATTATCCGTATCACACCTCTTTTCAGATTGGAAAAAAGATCGCTCCTACAGCATGATTCAGATATTTATACCCCGTCTCCGGGAAAACCATACCAACGTCCTGTTTCCTGATGGACACAAAGAATCTGGGCTAACTAATCACAGTTATTGCCATCCCACCGATTCTCTTTGATTTTTTTCAGTGGCCGAGAATGACGTAATGAACTACGACTTGGCACATATGTAGAGGTTACGTGCGTAAAAACCCAGGACAACACTTCACGGCGAAGCCGGGTGAAACTATTGGGTCTCCCGGATCTCTCGATATTCCGGTGATCCGTGGCTTTGAAAACGATTTCTCAAATAATAGCATAATCATATTTTGATGTCAAGAATACTGCTGATTTGGTGGATTGACGCCCTACGCATCTTGTGTTATCGTTAACAGAAACGATTCCAGGTGGTGGATATGACCTCCATCAAAGACGTTGCCCACTTAGCTAAAGTTTCCCCGACGACGGTTTCCCGGGTTATAAACAAAAGCAACTCAGTGACGCCATTGATCCGTGAACGGGTTTGGAAGGCGGTCGAACAACTTAATTATAAACCGAACCTCCTGGCCCGAAGTTTGCGTAGTCAGAAATCCAAGTTGATCGGGTTCCTGGTTCCGAATATCGAAAACCCCATTTTTTCCCGCCTGGCCAAATATGTCGAAGAAAGCGCCTCCCGCCGGGGTTACAATGTCATCCTCTGCAATACCGGTGACGACCCGGAGAGGGAGAAGGTTTATCTCGATATTCTTTTCCAGCATCAGGTCGAAGGGATCATTTTTTCCCGTGTCTCCGACGAGAGTTCCTTGTTTAAAAGCATTCACCTGGAATCAGTTCCCTACGTAGTCCTCGACCGGGCCCTTGATTCGGAACTCTCCCCCACGGTCAAGCTCGATAATTTCAAAGCCGGATATCTGGCCGCCCGGCACCTCGTCGAACTAGGACATCAACGCATTGCCTGCATCAGTGGACCCCAGAAAATCAAGTTATGCCGGGAAAGGCTGGCTGGTTATCAACACGCCCTCCTCGAGGCAAAGATCTTGTTCCCGGAAACCTTTATGGTCGAAGGTGATTTCAAAATCGAAGGGGGATACACGCAAGGCCTTTCACTTCTTAGTAAGCCTTTTTCGGATAGGCCTTCGGCCATTCTGTGCATGAACGATCTGACCGCCTTCGGCGTCATGCAAGCGGCCCGGGAAAAAGGCGTCACCATTCCCGGCCACCTCTCGCTGACTGGTATCGACGATTCTCCGATGAGCAAAATAGTCTACCCTCCTCTGACCACTGTCGCTCAACCCTTCGACCGGATCGCCCGGGAGGGAGTGGAGATGATGATCAAACAAATCAAGGGAGTCAAGTTGCGGAAAAAGCTGATCGTCATTGAACCGCAACTGATCATACGCTCTTCAACGGCCCCCCCCACCGGAAATATAACAGAACCCTTCCTATATTCTTGACAAGCTGGGTCAAATGGGATAAGGTGTTTTTTGCAAAAGTGCCGAAGTGGCGGAACTGGCAGACGCGCTGGAATCAGGATCCAGTGAGTTTACGCTCATGGGGGTTCAACTCCCCCCTTCGGCACCACCTCCTGTGCGCGGTTAACTCAGCGGAAGAGTGCCATCCTCACACGGTGGAAGTCGCTGGTTCAAATCCAGCACCGCGCACCATTTTTTTGAATCCTCTCCATTTAAGGGCAAGTGTTTTGTTAACCCTTTTAAGCACTGCCTCAACATCACAAAACCAAAAACCTACCGTCCATACTTCCCTTACTTTTGCCCGAACCGCTCCTTAAAGCCTCAAGTCCAGCGCGTTTTTCAGGGGGTATTTGGAATGGCTTAAGAGCTACCCTCAAAACTTATGTATAGCCAAATAAAAACCGGTGGCGCATCCTAAGGTGAAGTGCCTATGAAGAAATCACCTCGCTCCCCCAAAGAGAAGATAGGCCATGAGTAAAACAAAGCCCGTTACCGAGGAATGGTCAAAGGAACCGAACCAAACCGATGGAAGAGTTGATCCCCTGGCTCTACCGGAAAGAGACCTCCACCAATGACTTCCCAGAAACGGTACGTCTACTGGTGGGGTGGGGGGGGTAGCTGAATACCTGGATGAAGGAGAGGAACCTGCGTCCTGGTGGTGATCGGCGCCACCGCCGATGGAGAAAAAGAGCTGATCACTCTGGAGGACGGGTTCCGGGAGAGTGAACAGTCCTGGAAGGAAGTGCTCTTGGATTTGAAATAGCGGGGTCTG
>DATIKP010000075.1 GCA_035477455.1 Atribacteraceae bacterium | reverse complement strand
AAGGTCGGCGCCGCCCAGTTTCCCGGCATAGTAGTCCCGCAGGATGCGTTCCACATGCGCCGCCGGCAGGATTTCGCCGACGACGTTGAACACCGCGTCGTCGTCGAGCGCGTCCCGGATTTCCTGAAGCTTCTCCAGTAGCCGCTGGAGCACGCGGCCCTCGATGGTGTTCGTGGCCACAAAGTTGAAGATCAGGCAGTCCTTCTTCTGGCCGTAACGGTGAATACGTCCCATGCGCTGTTCAAGGCGATTCGGGTTCCAGGGAATGTCGTAGTTGAAGAGGATGTTGCAGACCTGAAGGTTGATGCCCTCGCCCGCCGCCTCCGTGGCTACGAGCACCTGGATGGCGCCTTCGCGGAACTGTTGTTCGGAGTAGAGCCGTGAGCCGGGCTCGTCGCGCGAGCCGGGCTTCATGCCGCCGTGGATGCAACCGACGCGGAACCCCCAGCCTTTGAGCTTGCCCATAAGGTAGTCGAGCGTATCCCTGAACTCGGTAAACAGGAGAAGGCGCCTGTCCGGGTGGTCGAAGAAGCCCTCCTGGTGGAGCAGGTCTTTAAGCTTCGACAGCTTGGCTTCTGAGCCGGTGCCTTCCACGGCTTGCGCCTGCCCGGCGAGTTGACGTAATTCGGCAATCTCCTCGCGAATCTGCGCAGCGTTTCCGGCGAGCGTGATGGCCTCGAGCATCTCTTCCAGGCGCTCGCGCTCGTGCTCCTCCATCTCCTCGATCTCATCCGGGTCCGGCAAGTCGGGCGGGGCCAGCCGCGCGAGTTCCTGGACACGCTTCAGGCCTTCCTCGAGCCTCCGGGCGCGGTTATCCAGGCTGTGACGCATGGCGTAGGTG
Source organism: Atribacteraceae bacterium (assembly GCA_035477455.1). Lineage (NCBI taxonomy): Bacteria > Pseudomonadati > Atribacterota > Atribacteria > Atribacterales > Atribacteraceae > Atribacteraceae bacterium. Next base: position 34,023 of record DATIKP010000075.1, on the reverse strand, counting down.
CTGGAGGCCAGCCTGCGTTGGTAGAGGGACATCAGGAAGCCGACCGCGCGGGCGCGGGGATCATCGCCCCCTGCGGCGGCCTTGGCGCTCTGGCGCTTCACGAATCTGGTGATCTCCCCGTAGAGATCGAATTCCGATCCATCGATCTGGAAGTCAACGGTGTTCGGGATGCGCTTCGTGAAAATCTTCTCGGCCACCCACGTACCATCGGGACGGCGCTGCGGGAAATAGACCATGGCCTCCTTGGTACGGCGCAGGTAAAACGGTGCCCGGCGCTGATTCATGGCCTCCCGGATGGAGCGGACATCCGCGTAGGTGTCTGCGTCCAGTAACTGTAAAAACAGCGTAAAGTTGGCCGGGTCGCCCTTGTGCGGGGTGGCGGTGAGCAACAGGAGGTGATCCGAGGTGTCCCGGAGGAGTTCGCCAAGAGCGTACCGCGCAGTCTTGCGCGCCGGGGGCGTCCAGGACATGCGGTGGGCCTCATCCACGATGACCAGGTCCCAGTGGACCTGCCTGAGTCCGGGAAGGATGTCGTGGCGTTTGGCCAGGTCCAGGGAGGTGATGACCTTTTTCTGCTCCAGCCACTGATTTACCCCAAACTGGTCACGGATTTCTCCTCCCTTGAGGACCATGAACTTCTCATCGAACTTTTCTTTGAGTTCACGCTGCCACTGGAAGGAAAGGTTGGACGGACAGACGACTAAAATCCTTTCGGCCATACCCCGCAGCTGCAACTCACGGATGAGCAGCCCGGCCATAATGGTCTTGCCGGCGCCGGCGTCGTCCGCGAGCAGGAAGCGGACGCGGGCCAGCTTCAAAAGGTAGTTGTAGACCGCTTCCAGCTGGTGGGGCAAGGGATCGACTCGGGAAATGGAGAGGCCAAAATAGGGATCGAACTCATAAGCGATGCCGAGGGCATGAGCCTGCAAGCCCAGGCCGAGGAGCCGGGCATCTCCATCAAACTTAAAACCAGCATTAAGGATGGTGAGCCCGGCAAGGTCGCGGGCAGTCAGTGTGACCCGGCGAAAGCGCTCAGTCCGGGTGCCTACGAGACCAAGGGTCCAAACTCCATCGTCGCCGGCGCACACTGTCTCTACGCGCATCGGCTCGTTGAAGAGAGGACCCCTTACTACTTGACCCTGGCGCACAGCAACCTCGCTTGCCATCGACTCTCCACCCTGCTAGCCCGTTTGTGTAAAATCGGACAAAAGATATTATACCGGCTAATCGCCAGTCCTGTAAGTTGTTTTCAATAAATGGAACCGCATCTAGACAATCGGTTAACTTCTTTAATTCTTTTTCGGTCTTAACCCTATGCAAAAGCCCCGCCACAACCGGTCCAACCATATATACTGTTCCGGCTAAAAGTCCCTTTTCAATTATAGCTACAGTTTCAGGCTGGTTTTTGAAATATTCAATCCAGATCGAGGTATCAACAATGATCTTAATCTTCGCCCAACTCCGCTTCGCGATTTTTTTCAACTGCCTCTTCGTCTAAGTCAATGTTGCCTTTTAAGTGCCGGGTACGGGACCAAAGAAAGGGAGGGGAGGAGCCCATCCCCTGGCTCTACCAGAAGGGGGATCTCCACCAACGATTTTCCGGAAGCCCTCGGGCGAAACCCATCCCCGGCGCTGCTGGATGCACAAGACCGCCAATGTGCTCAATTATCTCCCCAAGAGTGTGCAGGGGAAAGCCCAGGCTGACCTCCCCCAGATCGGGATGGCCGAAACCAGGGAAGATGCCGAGAAAACCTTCGATCACTTCCTCCACAAGTACCCGGCCAAATACCCCAAGGCCACCGACTGCCTGGAAAAAGACCGGGAGGTGCTCCTTACCTTCTATGACTTCCCGGCGGAACACTGGAAGCACCTGAGAACCACCAACCCCGTGGAATCCACCCTGGCTACAGTCAGACCAAGAACCAACAAGACCAAGAACTGCGGGTCCCGGGTTACCGTGCTCAGCATGGTCCACCAACTCTTCCTCAGTGCCGGGAAGAGATGGAGGAAGCTGGATGGAGTACCCCGGTTAGCAGAAGTGGTGGAAGGAGTTATATTCGTCGAGGGAGTTCGCCGGAATGTGGACGCCGCCTGATGGGTCATACCCAACATTTGACATTAGCTCCTCGTGCGCCCATGCCGGGCGCACCGCAAAAAGGCCAGGGATGGCCTTTTCAGCATCACTGCAACAGGAGGTGGTCATTGATGCGTGCGAGAAAATGTAAGATGAGGCGGGGCTGATGGCAACGGGGCCTTGCTGAAATGAGTTTTTGCAGCAAAATCTTATTTTATTCCCCAATATTGAGGAAATATCCAGTGGGGATTTTCATGAAGAGAAACAGTCCTGTACTTTCACGACGGTTGGCCGGTCGGGATCAACAGACTGATGAACAGAAGCCATGATCCACTCTGGAAACTCAAAACGCATTGGGGATATGGTTAATCTGAGGATCGCCCGAGCGGTAGATGATGGAGATGACGTCAAAACGACAGGTAGTATGATGAGGGTTCAAGCCTTCTTTTAGTAAAAAAGCCAAGGCGGTTTTGCGAATTTTCTGTTGTTTCCGTGGCGTCACCGATTCTTCCGGCAATCCGGCGGAAAGTCGTTCCCGGGATTTCACTTCGAAAAAAACGACGGTCTTTCCTTCCCAGGCGATAATATCGATCTCACCAGTGGGGGAACGAAAGTTAGTTTCGAATACTCTCATCCCCAAGTGTTTCTCGATAAAGCGCCGGGCCGCCGCTTCTCCGCTCCGTCCCGTATGAGGAGTCCTTTTCGTATTTCCCACAAAACGACCTCCGATGAGCGTCCGACAGACCGAAACAGGAAATCCTTTCCCGGTGAAGTCGTGTTCCATATCCCTTGTGCGCGGAAAAACCATATTGAGGGAAAGATGCATGATACCATTCTTTCATAATCCGATCCCGCCACACCTTGGCGACGATCGAAGCGGCGGCAACGGTAAAGCTTCGACTTTCCGCCTTGCTGAGAACCATCGATGGAATCGGGATTCCCGGTAATGCCAGCCAGTCCAGCAGTAAATAATCAGGGGCCGGACGGGAAAACGCCCGATCGAGCGCTTCCCGAAAAGCATGGCGATTCGCCCTCTGGATACCGACTAAATCGATCAACCGCTCATCGGCCATGCCAATCCCCACGGATTCAGCCTTTTGAATGATCCGGTCAAAGAGTCTTTCCCGGCTGTTGGGTTGAAGTTTTTTCGAATCCCGGTATAAGGTTAAGTCGCTTCTCCCGGCAAACACGACACAGGCAGCGACAAGGGGGCCGGCCAAGCTTCCGCGTCCGGCTTCGTCGATTCCGGCAATCCGTTGGATACCTCTGGCCCACAATTCATCTTCAAGCATCTGATTAACGTAAAATCCTTATTCGGTGAGGTGGCCAGTAGACTAGAAACGCCCGGCCGATAATTTTCCCGCGGGGCACAAAACCCCAGAACCGGCTGTCGTCGCTATTCTGGCTGTTGTCTCCCAATGTGAAATATGATCGGTCCGGAATAAGTTGTTCACCCTGACCGTAAAAACCGATATCGAAATAATACGTTTCGTTAAAAAACCCGCCTTCCAGCGGTACATCGTCGGCATACACCCTGCCGCCCCCGATCCTGATTCGTTCATTCGGCATACCGGCAATACGCTTGATCAGGTTTTTCCGTGAGTCGATTGGATAGCGAAAAACGACGATTTCCCCCCGTTGTGGCTCTAAAAAACGATAGGGGAGTTTAGCCACCAAAACCCGTTCTCCGGGGAGTAAGGTCGGCTGCATGGACCCCGAGGGAATATAAAAACCCTCGATAAGGAAATGCCTCACCAGAAGGGCGATGGCCAATGCCCAAACAATAGTTTCAATCAATTCCCGCAAGGCGCTCTTTTTTTTAGTTTTCGCGTCTTTCTTCAATGCGTGAGTCCCGAACACTCTTATTTCTCAAGTAATAAAGCTTCGCCCGTCTCACTTTCCCCCTTCTGGAAATTTCAATGCGGTCGATGCGCGGTGAATGAAGCGGAAAAATCCGCTCCACTCCGATACCGAAAGATATTTTACGGACCACAAAAGAACGGTTGATTCCCGCGCCCTGGATCGCGATGACTATTCCTTCGAAGACCTGTATACGCTCCTTTTCTCCTTCGACGACCTTGAAATGAACCCGGACCGTATCTCCGGGCTCAACTAATGATACCTCTTTCAAGTGGGGTGATTCCACGACTTTCAATAATCTGTCCCTATCCATGATTCTCTCCTCCCGGTATCCTCTCGCCAAGCGACGGCTTTCTTGTTCTGGTCCGGAAAAAACCGTGTTATACTATATCATTCGAGTGGGTGTTTGACAATCGTATCCTGAATCAGGTCCGGGCGGTAGACTCGTGTTTTGATCAGGGCCTGCTCGTTCCGCCACTGGTCAATCCTAGCCTGATGCCCGGAGACCAGAACCTCCGGAACCAGTTTACCCTGATAGTCTCTGGGTCGGGTATACTGTGGAAAGCCCAGAATTCCCGCCTGAAAGGAATCGATCTTCCTTGAATCCTCGTCACCTAAAACTCCGGGAACCAGTCTGATCACCGCTTCGGCAATCACCAGCGCGGGGAGTTCTCCTCCGGAGAGTACATAATTTCCGATTGAAATTTCTTCAGCCCGGCACAGGTCGATCACCCGCTCATCGATCCCCTGATACCGGCCACAGACCATGATCATATGGCTGGCTTCGGCCAGGCACTGTGCAATTTCCTGGGTAAAGATCCGCCCCTGGGGGCTCATGATCAAAACCCGGCCTGCATTCCCGGTACAATGGTGAATGTAACGAACCGCCCGGTATATTGGTTCCGGCTTGAGAACCATTCCCGGCCCTCCGCCAAAAGGGTAATCGTCTACCGTACGATATCGATCAGTTGTAAAAGCCCGGAGGTTGTGTACCTTATACTTCAATAGGCCCTGTTTGCGTGCCCGCTTGAGAAGAGCGGTGTTCAGATACCCTTCGACATATTCGGGAAACAGGGTCACTATGTCAATACGCAGGATCATTCCCAAAATCCGTCCGGGCAATGGACAAGAAGCGATCCCTTTTCGATATCGACCTTCCGGCAATATACGGCAATGAAAGGCATAAGATACTCCTTACCGTCGCCCTCGATCACCAGAAAATCATACGGGTCATGAAACACGATATCACGGACCACCCCAACATATTTGCCCCGGTCAAGTACCCGCAGATTCACGAGTTGATAGTGATAAAAGGTATCCCCTTCTCCAGTTGATGAGCCTTCCTCATCAACGGCAAGCCAGTAGCGCGATATGCGCGGCTCACATAAGGGAATTGGACGGCCGTGAAACGCAACGATCAGATCCTTTCCTAAAGGCGCAAGGCTTTCCACGCATACCGGTGTAAAAGAAGACCCCGGTATGCCCAGAAGAAGATGGGCATCGATCTGAAAACGATCCGGTCGGTCAGTGAGCGGCCTGACCTTGATTGACCCTTGGGTTCCATGAAACCTGAGGACCTGACCTACAAAGATTCTCAATGCTTCGGTACCTCATACCGGACCGGAAAGATTCCCGGCCACGGCCTGCCATCAGGCTTATTTCTCCGGGAAAAAACCATTCTAATTCATTCCAAAATTTCCACAACCGCTTTCTTTTTGCTTTTTATACAGGCGGCTTTGACAATTGTCCTGATCGAGCGAGCGATCCTTCCCTGTTTCCCGATCACTTTTCCCATATCTTCCGGGAGAACCCTGACTTCATAGATAACCGACCGTTCCTCTTCCACCTCGGAAACATTGACCTTGTCCGGGTTATCCACCAGGGCTTTGACCATATACTCCACGAGATCTTTCACGTCATACTCCCTCTAATGCCCGTTTCAATATGGAACGCACTTTATCCGAAGCCTGGGCCCCGTTATCCAGCCAGTAACGGATACGTTCCGGCTTCAGAGATTTCACCGGTTGTTCAGATATCGGTGAATAAGTACCCAGAATCTCGAGAGACTTCCCATCCCGGGCATTGCGCGAATCAACAGCTACGATTCGATAGTGGGGAAGGCGCTTCCTCCCAATTCTCGTCAATCTCAACTTGACTGCCATCGAAGACTTCTCCTTTCCTGAGTTTCATTCTCAATTCGTTTCTTGAACTTTTCCACCGGTTACATTCCCCAGCCGAACAGTCCTCGTTTCTGGAAAGTTCGCGGTACTTTACCTCCTTTATGCATCTGTTTCCAAAGTTTCCTGAAATCGTCGAATTGCTTCAAGAGCTTATTCACGTCCTGTATCGTGGTTCCACTTCCCAGGGCAATCCGTTTTTTACGGCTGGCGTTTATGATTCCGGGAACCGATCGTTCTTTGAAAGTCATCGATTGAACAATCGCCTCGACTCTTTTAAGACTTTTTTCACTATCTTCCCGGGCTATGTTGACCTTGAAGTGTCCGGGCAGCATGCCCATTATTTCTTCCATGGAACCGAGGTTCTTGACTCTCTTCAACTCTTCGAGAAAATCCGATAAGTCCAACTCCTTTTTTTCGAATTTTGACCGGATTTTCTTCTTTTCCTCATCGTCGATGGCCCGTTCAATTTTTTCAATCAGCGTCAGGGTGTCACCCATCCCCATAATCCGGCTGGCCATACGTTCAGGGTGAAATATTTCCAACTGGTCCATCTTTTCACCCATACCTACCAGCTTCACCGGCCACCCGGTCTGGGCAACGATGGATAAGACCGCTCCACCTCGCGCGTCGGTATCGATCTTGGTCAGGATCAGTCCGGTAGGGTTCACCCAACGCTGAAAAGCCTGGGCAACTTTCACCGCTTCCTGACCGGTGGTGGCATCGAGAACCAGAAATGTTTCCTGGAAATGAATTCCCTGAACCAGTTCCTTCAATTCCGCGAGGAGTTCCTCTTCGACATGCAGACGGCCGGCCGTATCGACCACCACGCAATCAAGACTCTTGCTTCGAGCGTATACCAGTGCTTTATTGGCCATCGCAAGAGGTGTTCGCACGGAAACATCGTCGAAGAAATCCACCCCCACCGCACCAGCCAACACGCCAAGCTGGTTTTTGGCCGCGGGACGCCGGGTATCGGTGGAAGTGAGGAGAGGCGCCATCCCCCTCTTTTTCAAAAGTGTAGCGAGCTTACCACAGGTTGTCGTTTTTCCCGAACCCTGCAGGCCGACCAATAGAAAAAGCGCCGGAAAGGCCCCGGACGTATCCAGATTGCGGGAGCTTCCTCCCAAAACAATTCGGATCTCTTCCCAGAGTACCTTGATTACCATTTCCCCGGGGGTGACGCTTTCCAGAACCTCTTTCCCCACCGCCCGCTCTCTCACCCGGGCGACCAGATCTTTAACCACCCGAAAATGAACATCGGACTCCAAGAGGACCATCCGGAGTTCTTTCAGAACAGCATCGACGTCCTGTTCGCTGAGCTTGCCTTTACTGCGAAGCTTTTTGAAAAGGCCGCCCAATTTTCCCACTAACGCGTCAAACATTGGAACAATCCCTCGATTCCTTGCACCGATGATCCCCGTCTCTCCGGAATGCCGTAAATAGGGAACAGGAAAATGAGGCAAGGGAGAAGGTGAACACCGGGGATATCAACCCGCATCTCTTGTCCGGAACAACCCGCCGCAGACAGATCATAAACACATGGAGAACATCAAAGATAATAATATTCAATACTGACTCTGTCAAGAAACCGTTTCCTCGAAAACCAGGGCCCTGACGAATTGATCGGAGTCAAATGAAATCAGGTCATCAATATTTTCTCCCACTCCAACATACTTGATGGCCAATCCCAGTTCCTTGCGGATTCGAAAAACAATCCCTCCCCGGGCCTGGCTGTCCCATTTGGTGAGCACCACTCCGTCGAGGGGAACCACGCGACCGATCGCTTCCGCCTGGAGAAAGGCGTTTTGCCCAGCCATCGCATCGATGACTAAGAGGGTGTTCACGTTTTGCCGGGGAATCTGCCGACATACGATCTTCCCTATTTTTTCAAGTTCCCCGAGGAGATTTTTATTGACATGTGACCGGCCGGCTGTGTCGATAATCACCAACGTATCTCCTTTTTTCAGCGAGCCGTCAATCCCGTCGAAGATGACCGCCCCCGGATCAGCACCATGCGAACCCCTGAAAAAATGACTTCCGGAACGTTGGGCCCACACTTCCAACTGCTCAACGGCCGCCGCCCGAAAGGTGTCACCCGCGACCAGGCTCACCGTTTCTCCCTCTTCGCGAGCCCGGTACGCAAGTTTTCCGGCTACAGTCGTTTTTCCCACTCCATTGATTCCAACCAGGAGAATTGCTTTCAAAGCATTGTTTTGAGCAACAGGGAAGAGCGTGTTGACATTGTCTCTGAGTTCGGCTAAAAGAACCTTATATAGCCAGTCCCGCCAATCCTCCTGCTGGCCTGCTGTTTCTTTGAGTTTCCGGAACCCCTCGACAATTTCCATGGAAAAACCCGGACCGATATCGGCCTGTATGAGCATTTCCTCCAGCGCTTCCCAGTCCTTTTCTCCGGTTTTTTCCTGTGACCAAACGCGGGCAAACTGGCTTTTTATGTTCTCCTTAAATTGCCCCACGCCCCGGAGCCATCGGCTGAATAAACTTTTTTTCTCACTCATCCTGACTATAGACTCCTTTATTGGTTTTCATCATCTATCGCTTACTGGTCTCCAGTTGATCAACCTGGCGGAGATTATCAAGCGGTATCACCCTGGATACCCCCGGTTCAGCCATCGTAACTCCGATGATTCGATCGGCAATCTCCATGATTTCCTCCTGATGGGTGACGATGACAATCTGGCATTGCTCCGCGTATTCCCGGAGAACTTCCGCCAGCCTGGAGCTGTTGAAATGATCGAGATTCGCATCGACTTCGTCAAAAAAACAGAATACAAAAGAACCGGCACGAAAAAGGCTCAGAAAAAGACAGAGTCCGCACAACGCTTTCTCCCCGCTGGAGAGGAGAGACAGGCTCTGCCTTCGCTTACCGGGGATCCTAATCGTAATCTCCAAACCATCACCGGCTAAGACCACTCCCGCCTCACCGCCCCCAAAGACCCGAGTGAAATATTCGATAAACAGGGCATTGACTTTAGCGACATATTGGAAAAATCGTTCCCGAAGTTCCCGGTCACACTGGAAGAACTCCCGCTGAAAACGGCTCAAACCCTCCTCGAACCCGGTAAGTTTAGCCCGCAGGGCATCCCCTCTCTCTTTAAGCTCGGCATATTCTTCAATGGCTCCGCGGCGCACATTTAAGGTCTGGAGCCGGGCCTCCTTCTCGCGGATCAACTTTTCCAGAACCGCTTGGTCCCGGTAAGAAGGCTCTATTTGCGGAGGACTGGAAAAGTGACCAAGTTCCTCTTGTCTTCTTTCAAACTCCTGTGTTTCATAGTGCATTTTTTCTTTTAAAAAATAAAACTTATCTCTTCTTTTTAAGTTGCTTTCCTTCTTGCTCTTTTCTTCCTCACACTGCCGTCGCAAACTGTTTCGTTCCAAACCAAGCTTCCGGTATTCATCCTGGACACACCGAAGGGTTGCCTGACACTGTTCAAGTGACGAACGGGTTTCGGAAAGTCGGTTGGCCAGTTCCGACAATTCCTTCTCCGACGAAAACATTCCAACCTGTATGGAATGTATTGTGGCAACAGAACGATTATAATCCTGCCTGAGATGTGCTGTTTCCGCTTGCAGTCTTTCCCTGCCGGCCCGCATCCTTTCCCAGTGCAGAAGTCGCTTTTCTTTTTCGGCGAGTACTGTTTCGAGTTGCTGTCCCTTTTCCCGCCAGAACGAAAGGTTCGTTTCTCCTTGTGCGATTTCCCGCTGTCTATCCCTAAGGGCCACAGCCAGCTCCTGCAGTCGTTCAGAAATCTTTTTCAGCCGGTCCTGTTTTTTCGCCAGTTCCGCTTCCAGAAGATCCATCCGTTCCTGCCGGCGTCCAATTTCGTTTTCCTGTTTCAAGCGCTGGTGTTTGGTCTCCGAGTACCGGCGGTCGTTTGCCGAGAGGGCTTGTTCAAGGTTTTTTTCCTTAGCCCGCCAAGCTTCCCGCCGTCGATTGAAACTGCGGAAAAAACGCCCGCCGCGCTCTTCAAAAAGAACCTTCTTTGGGTAATAGAGAAATCCGCTCCTGAGGTAGAGAAGCTCTCCCCCCCGAGAAACGAGGTTATCATCCGGCCGCTTTCCCTGGAGAAACAAATCGACAATCGTGGATAAAGCCACGACAGACCATCCGGAGGAAGAGGGTATAAGATTCCGATGGATCATGACCCGGCCGGAGCCAATCAAAGTCTCCTTCTCCCAGGATGTGTCGTCCGAAAAGATTTCCTTATCCCTCATTAACCATCCCAGGGCATAAAGGAGCGTCCCGGACCATCCGGATTCACCCATTCCTTCAATCCGGGCACGCCAGTCTTCCCCGATCTTCCCGGCCTGCAAATAACTTCCCGCTTTTTTCTCCACGCGCCGGACCAGATGGGAAACTCGGTTTAGATGCTCCTGAACGGCTGCCTTCTGGCGGGTACAATCAGCCTCCTGGAGTTTGAGCGTTTCAAGTTTTTCAGACTCCTGGACAAACTTCTGGCGGGTACGGACCAGTTCCCCCGCGAGATCGCTCATTTCTTCTTCCAGATCATTTTTCTCGTTCTCGTTCTGCCGGTAAAAGCCGGTGGAAAGTGAACAGGCTTCCTGTATGCGAAAGAGTTCCTCAAAGGCCTTGCGCTCACCTTCCCTGGCTTGGCCCCTCTCTCTGATCAACTCTGCAATTTCTTCCTCAAGAGACAAAGACTCCTCAAGGACACTCCGCACGTCGACCAGCTTCTTCTCCAGGCGGAGGCTCTCTTTTTCGATCTGATGAAGAGCCACCTGCGCTTCATAAACACTCCAGGATCGTTGACGGGCCCGGGTCAGGAAGCCGTACAGCTCTCGTTCAGCGGTCTGGCGTTCTTCATTGAGACGGGAGATCGAAGCGTTGAGTGTTTCCTGATCGCTTTGACACTTTTCGTATTTCTCTTTCAGGCTTTCCAAAATCCCGGAATGCTGGTCCAACCAGTAGTCCGTCATATCAACAGCCCGGTCGATTTCCGAGATTTCCTTTATCAGGTCGTTCAGTTTCTTTTTCCGCTCAGCAATCGACCGATCCAGGAATATTCTCTTGAGCTCTCTGATCTCGGTCATCAATTCCAGAAATCCTTTTTCATCCTGAGCGAGCCTGGCCACCCGATTTTCCTGGAGCGAGATTTCTGAAATTCTATCACGAAGACGTTCGAGCTTCTCGGAAACGCGGGTGACTTGTGAACCGATACGCAGAAGCCTTTGCTTCATTCCATACAAACCGCTGGACATCTCAAAGAGGCGGTACCGCTCGGCCGGACGATAGTCAAAAAGAATCTGGAGTTTACCGGTATCGACAACATTGACCCCGATTGTTTCACCGGGAAACCCCTTTTTATAGACCTGCTCCCGCAACTCCTTCAGGCGGATCCGATTGCGGTTGAAAGCATATTCCGATTCACCGGAACCGAACAGCTTTCTGGATATATGAAATGCATCGCCGGCTTCATCGATCCATTCCGTTTCGATAAAGGCCATTCCCAAAGGCTTTGCCGCAGGTGAGCCGTGAAAAATCACCTCACGGTTTTGGGAAACCCGCATTTCCCGATAGTGATCCCCCAATACCCAGCGAAGTGCATCGATAATATTGCTTTTCCCCGACCCGTTCGGTCCCACTACAACGTTCAGTCCCGGGGCAAACTCTACGGCAATCGAATAAGCAAAGGATTTAAAACCTTGCACGACAAGATTTTTCAATCGCATTGATGATTGTCCGGGTCCGATGGAGCATAAATCAGCTTTTCCAAGGCGTTTTCAGCAGCGTTTTGCTCAGCTTTTTTTTTGTTTTTTCCCTCTCCTGCGGCAACGACTCGACCACTTACCTTCACTGCGACCTGATAATACGGTATTTCGCCATCCCCGACAGTTTCCACGACGATGTATTCCGGAAGGCATTTGGCGCTCTTCAGGCACCATTTTTGCAGGAGTTCTTTAAAATTTACCGATAAGAAGGTTCCCTCCAGGCCGCCCCCTCTGGCGATCATATCCAGGAGAACCGCCCGGGTTGCCGAATAAGAGTGAGAGTCAAGAAAAACCGCACCGATCAAAGCTTCCAGTGTGCCGGTGAGAATGGAATCTTTTGTCGGGCCACCGTTTTTTTTCTCTCCCCGCCCCAACTCCACGTAGCGCCCCAGATTGATTCGGCGGGCGATCTGAGCCAGGCATTCCGCGCTGGCCCACCTTTCTATCGTTGCAGAAAGCCAGCTGCGCGGCTTCTCGTAATGCTGAAAGAGGTAGTCGGCAATAAACAGGCCGACTACCCTGTCACCAAACCATTCCAGCTTGTCATTGCATATCCCGTTTTTCCCTTCCAGGGCTGATTTGTGTCGCAGGGAGGTTCGAAGCAACTCCCGGTTCCGGAACGCATAGCCAATCGTGTTTTCGAGTTCGAAAAGCTCCTGTTCCCTGGAAAGCATTAAACCGATCCCGGTTAGGAGAGCTTCGAGTCGATATACTCCACCGCTTCAGAAACGTTGGTTATTTTTTCCGCATCTTCGTCGGGAATTTCAATATCAAATTCTTCCTCAAAGGCCATTATTAATTCCACGACATCCAGTGAATCGGCTCCCAGATCGTCTATAAAAGAAGCATCCGGAAGCACGTCTTCGTCGTCAATGCCCAGCTGATCGACAATGATTTCTTTTACTTTGGAAAAAACGTCCATTTCAATAACACCTCCCAAGTGTGTTTTCCTTGCACTCTGCCAACCGTAAATACTGGAAGCCGGAACACCACCATCGCGGATTTGCCGGCCTGAAAGATAGAAATAAATACTTCAACTACCCCATATACAGGCCGCCGTTCACATGAATGGTTTGACCGGTAATGTAGCCTGCCGAAGGCGATACGAGAAAGGCCACGACCTCTGCAACGTCCTCCGGTGTTCCCCATCTTTTCAATGGAACCTGAGAAAGCCAGCTTTCTTTCACCTCCTCGGGAAGTGCTTTAGTCATATCCGTATCAATGAAACCGGGGGCCACGGCGTTGACGGTGACATTCCGGCCGGCTACCTCACGAGCCAGAGAACGGGTGAATCCGATGATCGCCGCCTTTGCCGTTGCATAGCTTGTCTGACCCGCATTGCCAGTAAATCCGACAACTGAAGAAATGTTGACAATGCGGCCATATCTCCGTTTCAACATTCCCTTGAGAACGGCCCGGGAACAGTGCACGGTCCCCAGAAGACAGACGGTGAGCACTTCGTTCCAACGTATCTCCGGGAGCCTGACGAACAACCCGTCCCGGGTAATCCCGGCATTGTTTACTAAAACATCTATGCCCCCCCAACGATCCGTGAGTTCGTCCACCATCTTTGAAAGAACGGGTAGATCCGTGACGCTCGCTGTATATCCCACAGCCTCGATCCCTTGGGAGACGAGGTCGTGCACTGCACAATCTATTGTTTCCCGCTCACTGACATCGTTGAAGGCAATCCGGTATCCACGTTGTCCCAGAGCACGAGCTATCGCCAGGCCGATCCCCCGGCTGGCCCCGGTAATCAAAGCGACCTGCTCATGAGGTGCTTCCATGGTTATCCACCCTCCTCCCCGGACACAGACCGTTCAATCGCCTGCATCGAGTCGATGGAACAAACGACTGTCTCCGGGTATTCCCTTTTGATCAGGCGGGTGAGAACCTTCCCCGGTCCTATTTCATAATAATCCCGATATCCTTCGCGGAAGAGGCGATCCATGATCGTTTTCCACTGAACCGGTGAATACATCTGGCGGACCAGGAGCTCCCTGATCAACCCGGGATCGGTGGCCTCGTTTCCGTCAACGTTACAGATAAACCGAAAAACCGGCTTTTTAAACGGCACTGATTGGATAAAGTCAGCGAAGGCTCGGGATGCCTCCCTCATAAACGAAGAATGAAAGGGCGCGCTCACCTTGAGTTCGACGCTTCGCTTTGCACCCCGGCGCCGGGACTCTTCCAGAACCATTTCCTTCATGGAACAGGCGAGAGAGAGAACTGTCTGGTCACTCGAATTCAGGTTGGCAATTTCAACCGGACCAATAGTTGATAGCTCTTTGGTCATGTCCAAAACCTGATCAGGCGGTATCCCCACCAGAGCAATCATCGTCCCGGTTCCCAGCGGTACAGCCTTTTGCATCAATTCACCCCTATGCCTGACCACCCGAACCGCATCGTCGAAATCAAGACATCCAGAGGCCACCAGGGCGGAATACTCGCCAAGACTATGTCCGGCGACCACCGAGGGTAATATACCACTTTGTTCGGTAAACAGGTGATAGGCAACGACACTAAGCGTGAGTATCGCCGGTTGCGCATTGGCCGTGAGCGCGAGTACTTCCTCGGGACCCTCCTGACAAAGCGCAAACAGATCGATCCCACACAACCGGCTGGCCCGGGCGAAAAATCGCTCGACAAGATTCGAACGGGAATTCAGGAAATCCCCGGCCATCCCGACTTTTTGTGAACCCTGTCCAGGAAAGACAAAAACCGGAGCGAGAGTCATTCGCTAACGATCCTTTCGAGGTGAAACAGAGCTTTTTTCGTTTCCTCAATCAAGCGTTCGATGATCTGCCCGACCGGCATGCAATCATGGATCAGACCGGCAATCTGTCCGGCCATGACTGAACCGTCTTCGATCTCGCCTTCACAGGCTGCCCGACGAAGGCACCCCTCGCCCAAGGCCTCCATTTCTTCCCGGCACGCCCGCCGCTCTTCCAGTTCGGTGAAGCGACGGCTCAGCCGGTTTCGAAGGCTGCGCACCGGGTGGCCCGTAGACAATCCAGTGATCGTCGTCGAACGATCGGAAGCCTTGATGATAGCCTGTTTATAGCGTTCGTGGACCATACACTCCATCGTGCATATGAACCGGGTTCCCATTTGCACACCTTCCGCACCAAGGGCAAATGAGGCGGCCATTCCCCGGCCGTCACCGATTCCCCCGGCGGCGACAACAGGTATGTCCAGAGCGTCGACCATTTGCGGGATCAGGCACATGGTCGTTATTTCCCCGATATGCCCACCCGATTCCATGCCCTCAGCAATCACCAGATCCGCTCCACTGCGTTCCAACCGCTTGGCCAGACTGACTGAGGCAACAACGGGAACAGTCAAGATCCCCAACTGATTGAATTCCTTAAGAAGAGAAGATGGATTACCGGCCCCGGTGGTCACAACCGGAACACGCTCTTCCTTGACGACGTAGATTTGCTCGGCAATGACCGGCGAAAGAAGCATCAAGTTGACGCCAAAAGGCTCTGTAGTCAGTGTTTTCGCCCGGCGTATTTCTTCGCGCAGTTCATTCGCGGACATTCCTCCGGCTCCGATAATTCCCAAACCACCACCTCGCGAAACCGCTGCAGCAAGCTGCGCGGTGGACACCCAGGCCATTCCTCCCTGGAGAATCGGATAACGGATTCCGAGAATATCGGTCACTCTGGTTCTCATGCTGTTTCTCCCCTGTAATTACGTAGTAGAAGGGTGCAAATTATCAATTTTTTCCCACGTAGCATTTCAAGTCGCAGGATTGTTCTCTCTATTCCCAAAGCTCAACTCTAACCCCTCAACTGTATTTTTCTGTTCATTGCCGCCGGGCACCGACTGGTTGAGATACCGGAAAAGACCGGCAGGAAATGCTACGGCGAACCAGGACAAACCGAACCGGGTTCATCAGGCTTCCAAACTGGTCAAGCTGGTCCTGATTTTCTTAACGATACCTTGGTCAGCCAGGTCTTTCGCTTTTCGGATCGCACTGTGAATATCGCGCGCCTTCGATTTACCATGACAGATCATACATATCCCCTCGACACCAAGGAGGAGGGCCCCTCCATACTCACTTCGATCCAGTTTTTTCCAAACATGGCGGATCCGTTCTTCCTGGAGCGTACCGGCCAATTCCCTTGAAACCCTTTGAAAAATGAGCTCAATCAACCCCTCCCCGAATTTCAGCAACACATTCCCGGTAAAACCGTCACAAACCGCGACGTCGATTTTACCGTTCACAATATCTTGACCCTCCGCATTGCCGGTAAAGTCGAAACGGAAATGTTCACGGCGGTCTTTATAAAGCTGATAAGCGGCTTTGACCACTTCGTTTCCTTTGCCTTCTTCTTCTCCGATACTGAGTAAACCAACCCGCGGACGGTCAATACCCAGGACGATTCGGGCATACTCGGCCCCCATGATCCCAAAATGCAAGAGGTGTTTGGGCTTGCAATCCATATTCGCGCCGACATCCAGCACCACGGTATAGGAATTGTGGCTGGGAATGAGGACTGCGATCGCCGGCCGCTCGATTTCCCCAATACGACGCAAACCAATCCAGGCAGCCGTCATGACCGCACCGCTGTTTCCGGCGGATATAAAGGCCTCGGTCTTGCCCTCGGACATCAAGCGAACTCCCAGGGTAATCCCCGCGTTCGGCTTGCGTCGGATGGCCCTGGTGGGATCCTCGTCCATCTCGATTATCTGCGGGGCATCGACAATAGGAAAATCGGCTTCATCCATACTCATCTCGCTGTAGAGGGAGCCGAGTTTATCCCGCGGTCCGAGAACCAACAGATCATCATGGGATGAACGAGCCTCCTTAAGTCCCAGGAGTATCTCCCGGGGAGCAAAGTCACCACCCCATGCATCAACGGCGATTCTCATGCCTGTCTCCGCACTTAATTCTTGGTCTTGATGACCGATTTCCCCTTATAATACCCGCATTCGGTGCATACACGGTGGGAAAGTTTTGGTTTGTGACACTGGGGACATTCCGACAGGTTCGGCGTTGTGAGAACCCAGTGCGTTCTGCGTTTATCTCTTCGGCACCGCGATGTTTTATTGGTCAAATTCGCCATCTTGGATTTCCTCCCTTATCATCTTCATACGATCCTATATCCCGGTCCACGACTATCCTGATATCGGATATCCTTATCCAAGAGTTCGTTCCGGAAACAGAAAAGTCTTGGCCCCTCTTCATTCCTCCTATTCCGTCGATCCCCCTTCATGGTTTATCGGCGGCCGGAACTCAAGGGGCAGGTCGCAAAACAGTCACATAGCGTAGATCACTTGTCCTCCCCTTACAAACTCGGGCAAGAATACCACATTTTATCCGATTTGAAAACCTTCCAGCTTATTTTTCATTCTGTCGCCAATTCTGTAATTTCGAGAGACGCGAGTCTATCACGGTTTTTCTACAACCGCATTTCGACCGGTTCAAGTCTTCTCCACACAGAGTACAGAGTCCGCGGCAACTGGGCCGACATATCGGCTTCATGGGTAGGTTGAGGATGGCCGTCTCCCTGACTTCGCGGTTGATATCTACATAATTGTCGTCTTCGTGGTAGTACCTGATATCGCTGTCCTCCTGAGCTTCCGCCTCGATCTGTGAAGTCCTGACCAGTCGGTCGGCATTACGGAGCTCAAGGCAGATCTCTCCCTCGATCTCATAGACAAAAGGTTCCAGGCATCGGGAACAGGAGATGATCGCTTCAACCCGCAGGGTTCCTTCCACCAGAATTTCCGATCCACAATTGGTCAGGGTCACCGAGAGGTTTGCCGGTCGGGGAAAAACGATGCGCTCGTCGACCTGCACGAACGGTTCGATCACATCGTGTAAATTGTCATGGCTCCTCTTGCCGGTCTCCTTCTTGACCTCACCGATAAAGAGTATCAAGCAGCTCACTCCCTTTGTTTCACCAATCGGAATGTATCAAAAGCGATCATTAATTCTTCGTTGGTAGGAATCACCATGACTTTAACCCGGGACGAATCGGTCTGGATGAAACCTTCCCGTCTCCGAATCGTGTTCTTTTCGTCATCGATCTCCACACCGAAATGTTCGAGGCCCATAAACAGCGATTTACGAATATAGGAGGAATTCTCTCCGATTCCAGCGGTCAAAACGACCCCGTCAATCCCCCCCAAAATTGCCGTGTAGGCTCCAATATACTTTTTCGCCCGGTAGGCGATAAGCTCGAGAGTCAATTTGGCCCGGTGATTGCTTGGAGCTGCATCCTCAATATCCCGGGTATCACTGCTGACGCCGGAAACCCCCAACACACCGCTTTGCTTGTTCAAAATTCCATCCATTTCCTTCGGACTCAATCTCTCCTTCTCCATGAGGTATAAAACGATCGCCGGATCGATATCGCCGCAGCGCGTCCCCATCACCAATCCCTCAAGAGGAGTGAAGCCCATGGATGTGTCTATGGACTGGCCGTTTTTAATGGCGGCGAAACTTACACCGCCACCCATGTGGCAGGTGATGAGCCGCAACTCGTTGAGAGGGCGCCCTATCATTTTCGCTGCTCTTTCGGCAACGTATTTATGTGAGGTTCCGTGAAAGCCATACCGGCGTATTCGGTGTTTTTCGTAAAAATGGTATGGAATTGGATAGATATAGGCATATTCCGGAATGCCGCCGTGGAAAGCCGTATCGAAGACCGCCACCTGGGGGATACCGGGGATCAGTTCCTGAGAGGCCTCAATCCCCAGGATATTTGGAGGATTATGCAGAGGAGCCAGCTCGGAACAACTCCTGATCACCTGTAACACTCCTTTGTCGATTAACACCGAGTCGGTAAATTTTTCCCCGCCATGCACCACGCGATGCCCGATGGCATTAATTTGTAAGGCATTGTGAATAACTCCGATTTCCGGATCGGTCAAGGTCTCCATTATCCATTCCAGGGCAACCCGATGGTTGGCGATCGATCTTTCTCTGATGATTTCTCCTCTGGCCGTCTTGTACTCGATATTCGAGCCGGCAATCCCGATCCGTTCCACGAGGCCCCGGGCTAGGACATCGTCTCCATTTTCCTCCTCCATCTGGAACAGTTGGTATTTTACCGTCGAACTTCCACAATTTACCACCAGGACATACATGCTCTCCATCTCCTTTTCTGGAAACCGATCGTTCTGGTTTTATTTCTTGATTCCACTGCAATAAGTAATTCAGCATCACTGCAACCAGACGTGGTCATTGATGCGTGCGAGAAAATGCCAGATGAGGCGGGGCTGATGGCAGCGGGGCCTTGCTGAAATGAGTTTTTGCAGCAAAATCATTCTTTTGTTCCTTCTATTTTCCATTTCCTCGTTTATCCCCCGCAATATCGCCAACCGGTTAAAACCGGGTTTGCAAAACGGTCACCGCTACCTGATCGACAATATCTTCAGCCTTGCAACCCCGGGAGAGGTCGTTCACCGGTTTGGCCAAACCCTGCAGGATCGGCCCAATCGCCGTCGCCTTGGCCAGGCGCTCGGTTAACTTACAGCAGATGTTACCGGCATTCAAATCGGGAAAGATCAGCACGTTGGCTCGTCCAGCCACCGTGCTGTCCGGAGATTTTTTCGCCGCTACATCCGGTACAATGGCGGCGTCAGCCTGCAGTTCACCGTCGATGGACAGTCGGGGATTCAACGAGCGGGCAATTCTGGTCGCCTCTACCACCTTATCGACCAGCGGGTGCGAAGTGCTACCCTTAGTAGAGAAGGAGAGCATGGCCAAGCGCGGCTCGATACCAAGCAATAACTCGGCCGTTCGAGCGGTGGTCAAGGCTATATGGGCCAGTTCTTCCGCGTTCGGTTCCGGAACGAAGCCACAGTCGGCATAGAAAAAGACGCCGTCTTCACCGTATGGACAATTCGGAACTGACATCAGAAAACAGCTCGAAGCAATTTTCACCCCGGGTGCCGTCTTGATAATTTGCAGGGCGGGTTTAATGACGTTCGGACTGGGCAAAACCGCTCCGGCAACCACTCCATCCACCCGGCTCTCTCGAAGCATCATGCAGGCATAGTACATGGGATTGAGGAGCCATTGTTCAGCTTGTTCGGGGGTCATTGCTTTACTCTTCCGCAATTGGAGCAAATCCTCTGTATACTGCGATCGTTTTGCCTCTTTCCGGTACTCCACGATATCAATTCCCGTCAAGTCGATTCCGTGTTCAGCAGCTTTTTCCCGGACCTCTTCCCGGTCTCCCAGGAGCTTCACCGAAGCGATGCCCTGGCGGGTAACGCTCTCTGCCGCTTGTAAAACCCGCTCATCAGTACTTTCCGGTAATACCACCGTTTTATGTATGGCTTTCGCCCTGTTTCGAATGGTTTCCAGTTGATTCACAACAATAGGCCTCCTTTTCCGCAATCATAAGTCTCAAATTTTCTTCGCAGGGCCTCCGCAACCACCGGGGGAACAAACTCGTTCACACAACCTCCAAACCGAGCTATTTCTTTCACCGCGGAAGAGTTGAGGTAAGAGAATTCCATGCTGGTCGGCAGAAAGAAGGTTTCGATTTCCGGAGCCAGTCTACGGTTCGTCAATGCCAATTGGGTCTCGTATTCGTAATCGGATATGGCCCTCAGTCCTCGCAAAACCAGGCGGCATTTCCTGGCCCGGGCAAAATTTACCAGTAATCCATCGAAAACCTCCACCTCGACCCTCCTGTGTTCCCGGACCGCTTCCTTAAGCATGGTTGCCCGTTCGCTCGCGGTAAACAGAGAATCTTTGGCCGGGTTATGGAGGATCGCCACAATCACTTTCTGAAAAAGGCCGTTCGCTCGCGCGATGATGTCCAAATGACCATTGGTCACCGGATCAAAACTACCCGGGTAAATAACAATCACAGGATGTTCTCCAAGTCTCGGTCCTGGTCAATGACCGTTTTTTGAAAACTAAAGAAAGCCAGCCCATTCTCTCCATACCGGCGCCGGTCGAAAACATCAAGAAAGGAAGCCTGGCTGAACGGATCGATTTTCCATGGGTACCGGTACACGAGAATGGCTTCCCGGAAAACTCCCTCATAGAAAACCAAATCCTGTACCACTCGCTGGTGGTCAACGGCAAAGGGTGGATCGATAAAGGCAATATGGATTTTTTCTTTCAACTGGCGTTGCACTCTACCGTGAAACCAATCTCCTCTGAGTATTACAGCCAACGATTCAACCCCGCACCGGGCGATATTTCCGCGAAGAATGGAAGTAGTCCGCCGGTCCTGTTCCAGAAAAAAACATTTCGCCGCTCCTCGGCTCAAAGCCTCCAATCCGATTGAACCCGTTCCTGCGAAACAATCCGCCACCACGGCCCCGGCCACCCGGTCACCCAGTATCGAAAATAGCGCCTCGCGCAGGAAGTCCTGCATCGGACGGACGGTAAGTCCAGCCGGTACGACAATTTTCCTTCCCCTCATCCGCCCCCCGGTTATCCGCAGATAGCCCATTCAACCCAGTTCCCCCGCCTTAAAACGATAAGCAAAACGTTCTTCGACCTCTCGACAGATCGCCTTATTCCCGGATAAGGACAAATCAGGGTCTTCCTCCAGAAGAAGCCCGGCTTCGTGAACAGCCTGTTCAAGCACGGGCCAGTCGGTAAGGGGATCAGTTAAACGAAATTCCGAGAGCCCATGCTGTCTGGTTCCAAAAAATTCGCCAGGTCCCCTCATCTTCAAGTCTTCCTCGGCTATAACAAAGCCATCGTCAATTGTGGTCATGATCCTGACCCGCTCCAGCGCCGGTCCCTCGGCAGAGCGAGTCAACAGGATACACAGCGCCTCACTCTCTCCCCGGCCGATCCTCCCCCGCAGTTGATGGAGTTGCGCCAAACCGAATCGTTCGGCATTCTCGACAACCATCACATTGGCCGTCGGGACGTCCACACCCACTTCGATTACAGATGTCGCCACCACAACGTCGATCTCCCGCTGGACAAACCGGCGCATAACCGCTTCTTTTTCCTGAAGGGAAAGTCGACCATGAAGCATCGCGATCCGGGCATCCTTCAGCCATTTATTTTGCAGCTCTTCGAAGATCCTCCTCACCGAAACCATTTCATCATCATTTTCTTCGATAGCCGGGCAGACCACATACGCCTGGTGGCCGCGATCCAGGAAGCCGGCCACCCGGTTATAAGCCTTATGTCTCTCGTCTTCACGAAAGTAGCAAGTCACTATTTTTTTCCGGCCGGCCGGCTTTTGATCCACCACCGAAATATCCAGATCGCCGTAAAGAGTAAGAGCCAGGGTACGAGGGATGGGTGTGGCGCTCATGACCAGAACATGAGGATACTCCGCTTTTTCCTGGAGCCTGGAACGCTGGGTCACACCGAAACGATGCTGTTCATCGACAATCACCAGCCCCAAATCCGCAAAGATCACCTGATCCTGAATCAAGGCATGGGTACCGATCACCAGGTCAATCGTCTTTTGCTTGATGGCTTTGATTAAGGTATTTTTTTCTCTGCCCGTCCCCCCTCGCAGCAAGCCGACTGTCACCCCCAGTTTTTCCAGAGGGTCTTTCCATCTCTGATGGTGTTGCTCGGCCAGGATCTCGGTGGGCACCATCATGGCCACCTGACTTCCCTGTCCAATAACCTGCAGAGCCCCCAGAAGAGCGATCACTGTTTTCCCGGAACCGACATCTCCTTGCACCAGACGGCTCATAGGAATGGGTCGGGTCAGGTCGGCGACGATTTCCCGAAACACCTGTTCCTGGGCCTTGGTCAGTCGATACGGCAAGGAATCGAGAAAATGCCTGACCAGGGTTGATTGTGGAGAATAGCTCCGACTCCGGACTTTTTTGATCGCCTGACGTTTCAATCTCAATCCCAGGGCAAAAACCAGGCATTCTTCGAAAATGATCGAACGGTGAGCCACGCTGTTTCTGGCGATCAGTTCAGTAAAGTTAGACCGTCTGGGCCGGTGCAGTTCCCGAATCGCTTCCTGTTTTTTCACGAGCTTATACCGGGTGCGTACCGATTCCGGAAGGACTTCCTCCACGTCCTCCAAAAATTCATCCAGGACCTCGGAAACCAAAGTATAAAAGCGTTTTTGGGATAATCCCTCGGTCAGGGAATAAACCGGTTGAATCCGTAAAAACCCGGAGTCGTCGTGCCCGGTTTCATTTACGACTTCGAAATCAAAATCAGACGTCTCCCAGGCTCCGTAACGGAAAGAGAAAGTGCCAGTAACCTTGACTCTTTTTCCGGGAAGAAGAATGCGGGCCAGATATTCCTGGTTGAAGCACACCAGATTGGCCTTCCGGTCTCCCTCCGCCAAGACAATTTTCAGGAGCCGCTTCCGCCGGGTTGGTATACGATGTTGTGCAAAAACCACGGCTTCAACAGTAAGCAAGCGTCCTTCCTGTAGGTCCGAGAGGCTCAGAATCTCACCCCGGTCCCGATAGGTACGAGGAAAGGCGTATAAAAAGTCTCCTAGGGTACGGACACCCAGTTGCGCAAGCTTCCGGTCAAGTACCGGACCCACCCCCTGGAGGCTGCGCACCGGCTCGCGAAGCCGTGTAACATGGGTCGGCCGCTCCGGCTTTTCCCGTTTTTCACAATTCTCTCTCCCGGTTTCGGGCAATTGTGTGAGCATCTTTTCCAACGTGTTGATGAGGCGTCTCCTCCCCGTCATCGATAGAGTGAGATAACTTTCCAGGTACGTTTCGGCGTCGCTCCAGCCGGGGACACCCATCGTGCGCCCCCAGAGTCGCATAAACCGGTCAAACCCGCCCACAACCGAACGGTTGTCGAGGCGCTGTTTTTCCAGAGCCACGACCGCGAGTAACCGCTGCCTGTTCATCAGGGTGGACAGCGGGGGCGATCCGGAGGAGTTTGTCATCAAGACCACCCCCAAAGACGCTCGGCGGCCCAAAGTTCCTGTTCCGGAAAGCGAAAACCGGAGTATTTCAAAAAATTCCGGCAGGAATATCCGGCCTGCCGCTGTCTTCCCAATCGTTCCTCGGTCTGGGCTTTTCCCTGCCAGGCTTCGGCGAATTCCGGATCCAACTGGAGGGCCTCATAGCAGACTAGCGTTTCCGGCAATCGTTCCAGCTGCTCAAGAAACCAAGTCCGGGAGTTCCGGAGCTCAATGGCCAAGGCTTGTTCAAACAATCTCAGAGCGTCCTGAAGTTCTTCAAGAAATTCTGCCCGATTGATCCAGACTTCGGAAAAGGGAGGGGAGACAGCGATCACCTGATCAAAGCAAGGCAGGGCCTTCTCCCATTC
Organism: Atribacteraceae bacterium; assembly: GCA_035477455.1. Taxonomy (NCBI): domain Bacteria; kingdom Pseudomonadati; phylum Atribacterota; class Atribacteria; order Atribacterales; family Atribacteraceae; species Atribacteraceae bacterium. The sequence continues at coordinate 9,944 of DATIKP010000075.1, read as the reverse complement.
GCGATTTTCCAGCAATACGGCCTCAGGGCAATTGAGGGAAAGGGCATCACGCAAATCGCAGGCAAGCGCTTTTTTCCAGCACTCAACCGCACGTTCTTTTTCCCGGAGTGAAAGAAAACAGTGCCCCAGCTTGTGCCGTCTGATTGCGTCATACGGATCGCTCTCAAGCACTGTTCGGTAAGACTCCCCCGCCTCGGAAATCCGTCCCAGGATAATGAGACAACAGCTCCGGTTCTTCTGAGCTTCGCCATGACCCGGGAAAGGGATCGACGATCGATCGAAACTTTTCAGAGCTTCAGCAGGTCGGCCCTGAAAAAGAAGGTGCTTGCCTATTATATTCCAATCCCCTCCATCCAACAGGGGTTCCTTACAAAAAAGAATCGTTATACCAAACTGCCGGGGGATATCCTCGTAATTCATGTCATCTGGTCATCCTGTTCTTGCTTTCCCGTTCATCCGGACTGCATGAATCAGCCGGCCAACAAGACAGGTCCTTTAACTTTTATCTCTTTCATTATACCGAAAAGGAGCGGGTTTGTGCGGATTGAAATTCCCTGTCGCGGTTGAAAAGTCAAAGGGGGCTGTGGTATAGTGAAGTGGAAAATGCGGAAAGGTGAGGATCATTATGGCGCAGTGTTCAGTGTGCGGGAAAAAGGCAATTTTTGGAAACAGTATCAGTCACTCACACCGAGTGACCCGGCGAATCTGGCGACCGAATATCCAACAGGTTAAAGCTTTCCAGGAAGGACAGATGAAGCGGGTCAGTGTTTGCACCTCCTGCCTGAAAGCCGGAAAAATCAAAAAAGGGTGAGAGCTTCGGCATAGGTATCAGCTTGTGTCCGCGGTTATTATTGACAGATCGGTGGAGAGGTCCAAGCCCCTGACTATGGTTGGTTCAGGGGCTTTTTCTATTGTTCGACCCTTCTTTTCAGAAGGGGCGAATTCTTTCCGTGAGCGACCGTACCGTCGCTTCGATGCGATCGTGATCAGAAAAGACTAACGACCCGGCGACAATAATCGTTGCTCCCCGGGAGGCCAAAAACTCGATATTATTCTGCTGGATCCCCCCGTCAATCTCGATTTCGACCGACAGGCCGCGCTGCTGTATTGATTTTTTCAGTTCACTGATCTTGCGTTCCATACCGGGGATAAATCGCTGACCGCCGAACCCTGGGTTTACGGTCATCAACAATACCATGTCTAGCTTATGAAGCACATTTTCTATGGCCGAGACAGGAGTGCCGGGACACAAGGCTACGGCCGGCCGGAGACCGGAAGAACGGAGCAGGTTGATCACCCGGTCAAAATCGGGGACTGTTTCGGCATGAAAGCTCAAAAAGTCTGCGCCGGCTGCCGTGAAGTCATTGATATATTTCGCCGGCTCCTCGACCATGAGGTGAACATCGAGCAGACCGTCGGGGAGTATCTTGCGCACCGCTTCGACGATCAGTGGACCAAAAGTCATGTTCGGAACAAAGTGTCCATCCATCACATCAAGGTGAATGATTTCCGCTCCCCCCCGCTGGGCAGCCTGCAACTGCTCTTTCAGACGGGAAAAATCACAGGAGAGAATTGACGGTGCGAGCCTGGCCACGACTGGGTTCCTTTCTGGAAAATTCCTGTTCCGTCCAACACCGGGGGGAAACTCTGTAGGCGATCCCTCAGTAACTCAGGGGCCGAAATTTCAGATTTCTCTTTCCCAATAATAAAAGCCGTTTAAGTAAATGACAACTCTTCCTCGTCCCTTGGTTTCCACGATCAGTTCCATCATTTCTCCCCCCTGGTGAACCCGTTCATAAACCACCCGCTCTCCAAAATCGTCATGGACCACCACCTGCACGGTGATGTCGACGGCCACATCGGGAAGCGGGAAACGGAGCCGCATCTCCTGCAAGCCTTCGATCACTTGGCTGACGGCCAAACCGACCGATTCTCCGGATAGCAAGGAAGCTCCCGCTTCGGGAGTTTGTCGGACAACGATTCCCGGGTCTCGGTCCGGCAGGGGGACTTCCTCGACAGCCCCCGTCATCAGACCTCGTTGAGTAAGTAGGCTCCTGGCCTCTTCCAGTTTCAAGCCCACCACGTCAGGAACGTTGATTGGAACGGGGAGGGCGACTTCATCCGCCCTGCTACCGGTGCTGACTAAAAGTTGGATCGTGCTCTCGGCGGGAACGCTGCTCGCGGCGGGGGGATTCTGAGAGATGATCAGCCCCATCGGAACTGTTTCATGAGTTACCTCGACCACCCTTCCGACCTGGAATCCCTCGTTTTCCAATCGATAACGTCCTTCATCAAGATCCATCTCCACTACATCAGGAACCGTATGGACATCTGCTGCTGCCTGAGGTATGCCGGCGACCTGTCCGTTGAGGATGACCCGAACCTTACGGCCTCTTTTTACTTCCACACCAGGCATCGGATTTTGGGACAAGATGATATTCGAGGGCATCGCCGGATCGTTTTCCACGCGCTGGACTTCAATCCGGATACCAAGCTGGGAGGCCTGATTCACCGCACCAACCAGGTCAAGATTCCGAAAATCTGGAAGAACGAGGGCATTGCTCGTCAGGTAGTACTGAAAGATGACCAGGCCCAGGTAAGCGCTCAAGATCAGGCCCAACCCAAATAAAAGAACATTCAGGAAAAACCGGAAGGCAAAAAAAACAACACTTGCTTTCTTTACGACCACTGTTTCCTCCCGGCCGCATTAAAAATCCGTCGGAATCATTTTCGTGCGGCCACAATTCCAGCCAGGTTCCATCAACGGCCGTGTCTCCCGAAAATCCCTTCCGGATGACTTCATGAACCGAAAGTTTCCGGAAGATCTGGCCAGTCTCTAACTCAAAAAACATCGACTAATTCAGTTGTTTCTTGATGTGTCAAAGTACAAACACAGTATACCAAAAACCCGCCAAATTTCACCAGACCGGGGGCTCTTCAATCAACATACGTTATGCAATTCGGCCAGCATGGCAACGTCACGCTGGGTGATCGTAATTGCGATTTCCGGGTTTCTCCGCAAGGCTCCCCGGCCGGAACAGGGAGCATCAACCATAACCCGGTCCGCTTTCCCGGACAGATTCAACTCCATTTCCTGCGCTCCGGTGCAACGTGGAACGATGATGTCGATGCCTGTCCGCCTTACCCGATTCAGCAAAATTTCAATATTGATTTTGCTGCAAAAACTCATTTCAGCAAGGCCCCGTTGCCATCAGCCCCGCCTCATCTGGCATTTTCTGGCACGCCTCAATGACCACGTCCGGTTGCAGTGCTGCTGAAAAGGCCATCCCTGGCATATTTACTTCGAAAATGCGGCGATTTCGGCGGCTGATTTAGGCAATTTAGGCCCCGGCTTCCTTCGTTCTTTTGCAACAAAATTACTTATTGCAGTGGAATCAAGATTCTTCCGATGACAATCTACGGCAGTAATGACTCCTTTGTTTTCCGTCGATCGAGCTATCCGAAGGTCTTGCCTCCAGTCCCGCGCCCAATTTCCACAATCGTTTCCTCCGCGCGGGGATCCAAAACATCGATCGCAACGATAGAACCACTGTCCTGAATATAAAAACGGCCTTCCGCATGCTCCGGAAGATTCCGCAGGGTCCGGGCAATCCACAGATCTTGACGGTTTTCTCCCCACCAACTTAGGTGCAGGGTTAAAACGGGCGGCCGGGCTAAGACATATTTTAAGCGTCACAAAGCGGCCGGACCGATCCGTTCTTGCCCTTCTGCTCTAGCCAGCCGGGGAGATCCATTTCCCATCGCTCATAAACCTCGATCAATGAACCCCGCTATCTGGAAAGTTTCCGCAAGACCGCATTGAGCAGGGGAATAAAACCATGAAAATCGGACTGTCCAGCCGGCCGAACCTTTCCATTCAGCACTGCGTAAACCGGAGTCCGACTCATTCGGGCAAGCTGACGCGCTCCCAGAAAGAGAAGATTTCAGACCGGTACAGGGAGATGGTCCAGATTCCGGACCCCTTTGAGCGTTTTCAATCCCGAGAGCCTCGCAACACCAGCAGACGAATCAGCTGCAGAGCGGCAACCGCGGTTGCCGCGACGTAGGTGAGCGCGGCGGCATTCAGCATCTTCTTTACAAGCGGCCTTTCCTCGACACTGAGCATCCCGGAAGCGTCAAGGACCTGATAAGCCCGGCGACTGGCATCGTATTCAACCGGTAGTGTCACAAGCTGAAATAGAACCGCCAAGCTGAAGAAGAGAATACCGATATCCATAAGCGGCCGAAAGGCAAAAATCAAGCCGAAAAAAAAGAGGGGAATGGCCATCCGGGACCCAAATCCGGCCACCGGAACCAGGAAAGAACGAAGAGCGAAAGATCCATAGCGTTCCCGTTTCTGCAGAGCGTGACCGACCTCGTGAGCCGCAATACTGTAATCGGCAACCGATCCTCCCCGATAAACCGGGCTGGATAGCCGCAATATTTCCTTCGACGGATCGTAGTGGTCGTTGAGTACTCCGGGTACTTCTTCGAGCCCCACCCGGAGCCCGAGTTGCTGCATCAGGCGGGCAGCCACCTCCGAACCTGACAGGCCGGCCTTAGCCCTGATCCGGGAGAGGGTATGGTAGGTGTTTTTCACCCGCAATTGGGCGTAAAAAGCCAGGATCAGGGCAGGAATGATCAAAATGACTGAAAAATCAAACGGTAAAAAAACCATACCGGTCACCTCCTGTGTACATGAATTTCTCCAATGCTTTTCTCATTTTTACTCAACTGAAAACCCGGCCCCGGGCGCAAGGCGATACCCACAGCAAAAGTCGCGAAAATGGAGCGCTTTTCTGTTTTCCGGTTTGAGCTGGGTGACTGTCACCATCCCTTCCCCGGTTGCAACCAAGATCCCCTGTTCTTTTTCTATCCCGATAACCGTCCCCGGTTCCCATGTTGACTTACTAATTCCAACGGATGCTCGCAGAATATGAATCCGCTTCCCATTCAGGATTCCATACGCCCCTGGACAGGGGGAAAAGGCTCGAATCTGATTTACAATCTCCCGGGCCGAAAGCCTCCAGTCGATCTGAACCATTTGCCGGGTCATTGGCGGAGCATAGGAGGCCTTTTCGTTGTCCTGAGTACGGGGCGTTATCTCTCCTTGTTCCATGCCAGCAAGGGTCTCGATCAAGAGCCCGGAGCCGAGCTGCCCCAGACGAGACGTCAGTGTCTCTGCATTATCCATTTCGTTGACCAACAGCTCCCGGGCAGATAAAATTGGTCCGGTATCCACACCTTCATCCATCAACATAATAGTGACCCCGGTTTTCTGCTCACCACGCAGCAATGTCCAGCGTATCGGATCCGCTCCCCGGTATGCCGGCAGAAGAGAAGCATGGACATTGATACAACCCCTCCGCGGTATCGACAGGAGTTTTTTTCTCAAGATCTGCCCATAAGCCGCCACAATCAGCACCTCAGGTTCCACTACATCCTGGATCATAGTCAAAAAGTCCGGAGCATTGACCCTAACTGGTTGCCAAACGGGTATGCCGAGTTCCTCCGCTTTGCTTTTCACGGCGGAAGGACTTATCCTAAGACCCCGCCCACAGGGTCGATCCGGTTGGGTGATCACCGCGGCAAGCTCATGACCGTTCAGGAACAGGGCCTCAAGAACCGGCAGAGCAAAAACCGAAGTACCGAGAAATACTGTTTTCATTGGTAATACTCTCCAGCGACTGAAAATTTTTTCAATTTATTGGACACGAGAAGACGCCGGATGGGATTGAGCCGATCCACGAAGAGAACCCCGTTAAGGTGGTCTATTTCATGAAGCAATATCCGGGCCAACAGATTCTCTCCGGTCAATTCCAGCACATTACCGGAAGGCGTGAGGGCTCGTACAGTTACCTTCCGGGGACGCTCGACCTTACAGAATATGTCCGGCACACTGAGACAACCTTCTTCGGCCTGTTCAGTTTCTTCCCCGCAATCGACCACTTCGGGATTGATCAGAGATAGAGTCTCCCGGGTGTCCGGATGAATCAAAGTGATCAGGCGCAGCATGATCCCGACTTGATTGCCGGCCAGGCCGATCCCCGCACTGGAATGCATGGTTGTTTTCATGTCATCGAGCATATCAATCACCGATCCATTGGCGACTGACACCGGAAGAGCTTTCTCGCGCAAGAGCTTATGACCGTACGTGAGAATCTTTCGTCTGTTCATCATCAACTCCCTCGATGGCCGGCCACCGCCAGCGGTTATTCGTATGGTTTCGATTATCAGAATACTTCAAAATCGATACGGACACCGCCGGTTCTCCTAGTGGAAAGAATACGGCCTACAAGTGAATACAACTGCCCGTTTCTTTCCAAGGGGAAGTGAACCGTGACTTCATCGGAAACCGCTCCCCTCTTCCGGATACCGGCAATCGGATAAGGTCCGAAGGCGGAAAAACCAGCCTCTCGAATCCGCAAGGTCAATTCATTACAAACCCGATTCCGCCTATCCGTATTCCCTCCTTGAACGATGATCCTGACCAATCCCGCGAACGGCGGGTAAGCAATTTTTCTGCGCTTGGCCAATTCATGGGCGAAGAAAGTGCCTACTGATTCGAAGAGATAAGACACCCGTTGCTCGAACATGGGAGAGGTTTGAACAATCAAGCTTGGTCGTGAGGCAACTTCGGTACCGAGATAGGTTAGGATTTTTTTCAGTGCGAGAAAAAATCTCTCCCTTGCCTGAAAATCAGGAATTCTCAACCAGTCATCCAGTGAAATCAGGGCCATCAGTTCACTTTTCCGGAGGAGAGGCTCGGCAAGAATCGCCGACGTTCCGACCAGAATGCCCGGCTTCAGAATTTCCGCGTCTCCGGCCCGGCCTTCCATTTTGCCTTCGATTAAGCGTACCTCCACTCCCAGAAATCCTTTCCTGATTTCTTCAAAAACACTTTCCACCGCAACGCCCCAGGGGTCGAACCAACCCCCCCCACATTTAGGACAGATCCTCTTGGGCTCATCGCGTAAACCGCAGAGGGGACAATTCAAGACGACTTTTTCCCGGGAATAACGATACGCTGTCTCGCATTTCGGGCAGGAATAATAAAAGCCGCAGTCACGGCATCCCAACGCTGCGGCATAGCCGCTTTTCTGGGTCCATATAACCGCACACCCGCCCTGCTCAAGCACTTTCCCGATAGCCAGACGGGCAGTCATGGATAGAATGGTTCTTTTTTTTTCCACAACGACCGAATAAATGACCCGGTCGGTCCGGAGAGGAACCGATGAGGTAAACCGGTGTTCGGTAAATCGCCGTTCCCGGAGCTCATAAGTGAGGTGCAATCCGGGGTTCACCCCGACAACCTGCAGTAAGCCCCCCGTGAGTGCGATCTTCTCCCGGAGAACCTGGAGGGTTTCATAGCGGGGAAACCGGTCAGAAACATGGCCGCGTTCTTCCGGATCAAAAATTATATGGAATGAAACATGATCCACCGGAAGAAAACAGGCGATGTGAGTTCCGCATAGAATATCGTAATTACCCCCTTCGATCTCAAGAAAACAGAGGAAACGATCGCGTCCGGAGAGCCGGCGATCATAACGGATGAGCCGCAGGGAGGGAAACCTCTTATGTAAAAACCCTATCGATCGATCGAGCGATTCGATATCCGGAAAAACAAAAAAGGCTTTTTCCCCGGTCTTGAGACACTGATCGACGACATGGGCCGAAAAAGCCTCCCGGTCTTCCCGAAACGGTATCGAAGACCACCGAAACTCCGGTTTCTTCGTCGCCTCATACTGCACAGATGGAAAACCGGTTGGTTTCCGGTCAAGAACAATGGCTCCTCGTTTGACGAGCCGCTCGATATCCTGTTTCCGAAGGTGATGTTCTTCTTTCCAAAGAAAAAGGTTTTGCCCTTCCCGGGGGACCGGAACGGCTGATTCTTCCACTGTTCCCGGATAGACGCGCCACTCGGACAAGACCCCCCACGCCGGCCGGTAGGGAGGAATAAATAGACCCAAAACTTCCCCGAGAGCCGCAAAGTACCGTTTGGCCAGTATATCCGCCAAGCGGAGTTGCCAGGCTCGTAAAGGGCTCACCGGAAGCCGGTCGATCACCGTCTTGAGATCCCGCTCATCCTCTTCACCAGTAAGCGCAGTAACGACCCCATGAAGCCGCCTCTGGCCCAACTCCACTTCGACCAGGCTCCCCAAGGTGATTTTTCCAGCGAGACGGCTGTCGATACCGTAGGTAAAGGTTCTATACACCGGTACCGGTAACGCAACCTGGACCCGGTATCCCTTCATGGTAATTTCCTGTGCCGGCATTACTGAGGAGGGGTCAATGTTTCAGAAAAATGGCTGGAAATATGATCGATGATCAGAGTAGCCAGGTCAGTTTTATCGATCAGGGGAAAAGGGGTTTCCCGGCCCTCCCGGTCAACGATCCACCCCTTAACGGTAGGCACGCCAAAGCCGCTCCCGTCCCGGCCGATGAGATTGGCGACAACGAGGTCCGCTTTTTTCCTGTGTAACTTACATCGCGCCTCGCTGAGGAGATCGTCGGATTCCGCACAGAAACCGACCAAGATCCGATTTTCTTTGTTTTCTCCCAATCCACCGAGAATGTCCGGATTCAGTACAAATTCCAGGAAAGCCCCCTGTCCGGCATTCTTTTTCAGCTTGTGGGAGACATACTCAATCGGACGGAAGTCAGACACCGCTGCAGTCATGAAACAGATATCACACCATTTGAAATGAATGGCCGCTTCCCGCTCCATATCCCGGGCCGTTTCCACAGTATAGACTGGAATACCGGAAGGCATTCTCTCCGAAACCGCTCCGCAGATCATCCTGACTTGCGCTCCTTCCGCTCTGGCCGCGGAGGATAAAGCTCCACCCATTTTCCCACTCGAAGGATTGGAGATGTACCGAACCGGATCCCACCATTCCCGGGTCGGACCGGCGGTGACCAGCACTTTTTTACCGGTTAAGCGTTTTGGTGTCTTTATCCGGTAATACAGTTCTTCGATAAACGGTTCGAGGTCCGGCAATCGGCCAGGTCCCTCCTCCCGGCAGGCCAACCATCCGGAAACAGGCTGAATGATTCCCACCCCGGAACGCTCAAGTAACACCACGTTCTTTTGAACCATCGGGTTATTCCACATACCGGAATTCATCGCCGGCGCAAGAATGACTTTTTGGGGATAGACCAATAACAATGTCGAGAGCAGATCATCACCGATTCCGGAAGCCATTTTTCCCAGAATATTGGCCGTGGCCGGCGCAACAACGATCCAATCGCTTTCTCGGACGAGATTGATATGGTGAATGTTTCCCGTTCCTGAAAAAGTCTCCGTGATTACCGGTTTACCGGTCAGCGCTTCGAAAGTCGCCTTTCCGACAAGTTGCCGGGCATTTCGGGTCATGACCACCTGGACTTGAGCACCGCTTTGCACCAGATGGCTGACGATTCCACAGGCTTTGTACGCAGCGATTCCTCCGCTCACACCGTACAGGATTGTTTTACGCTTCCAGAAGTCCCTGGGATGATAGATCATTCCTTGGTTGTCAGCTCGATTTCACCAGTTTTTTTTTCGATTTCCAACAGGGCAATAATGAGGGGCTTATGGTATCCTTCGACCATAACTATCGGGTTGGCTCCTTCATTAAGTTGTTTGGCCCGCTTGGCTACAACCGAGGTAAGGATATAACGATTTCCGGTTTTCCTGACCAGTTCATCTATCGGTAACACTGATCCGCTCATCCTTTCTTGGGTATGTTTCCGGTACTAAAAAACCATCTCAGCGGATCCGACAACGTTCCGCAACGATGATGGCATGAAATTTATTGACGGCGACCTGCAATTCTTCATTCACGACCAGATAATGGTAATCCCGAATGGAATGCAGTTCAAAACGGGCGTTGGTCATTCTCAAAAGAATGTCGTTTTCCTGGTCGGTACTCCGGTAACGCAACCGTTTTTCAAGAGCCTGC